>NZ_JBALMG010000113.1:0-5386 GCF_036963225.1 Bacillus sp. JJ783
GTTAATTATGTTTTCTAATAAACAGACTGTAGATTATCGTTAATAAATAATGTATATTTTAGAAATCTCTTTCCTACAAAAACAAAAAAGCAGATATAACATCTGCTTTAGTTTTCCTCAATTTGCTTCTCACTTAATCCAAGATGTGTTCTGAGTGTATTACTCAAATTTTGTAAGTCATTTTTATTAGGATTATAATAATATACACGCTGTCCATTTGGGCCATTTGGTAAATATAAATCATCACCGTTCAGTTGAATCTTCTCAACTGAACAATCTAAACCATATTTATAAAAAGATAAAATATCATCCAATGCTAAATTTGTTTTAAAATCACCATCGACGGCCTCAACCATTTTCTCCAGTTTTGTAATAGACCCTACACTTTTTAATTTACTTAAAATCGCCTCAATAACAAGTTGTTGGCGCTGTCCCCTCATTGCATCACTATCAATATGACGAGTTCTCGCCAAAGCAAGTGCTTCTTCTCCCGTTAATTTTTGAACCCCTTTTTTCAAGTGAATCGTATCAGGTTCATCTTTACTGTTTTGTTCAGTAAATTCAACCGGGACATCTACCTCAACACCATCGAGCCCATCAACAATTTTAATAAATGAACCAAAATTAAATTTCACAAAATAATCTACCGGTACTTGCAGTAACTTTTCTACTGCCTCAACAGAAGCTTGTGGCCCTCCATCTTTTCCGTTTTTAACGAAGCCACTTCCATATGCGTGTGTTATTTTATCCTTTTTCTTTTCGATTGGAACATATGTATATGTATCTCGTGGTATACTGGTTAACTTCACTGTCTTATCTTCTTTATTAAACGTAGCTAACAATAATGCATCCGTATGAAATGCACCATTATACCCCTTTTGCCGTTCTGGATTTTCATCAATTCCCATAATTAACATTGAAACGTTGTTTGTAATTGGCTTTACAGCTTTCTCACGTAAATTTGATTTTTCACCACGCGATAAGTTCAAATTAGATTTTTGTACGAGATTAGAAGTTTTCATATATACATAGGCACCATACCCAACTCCGCCAAATAGTAATACTCCTAACAATACACTTATTATCGTTGTCTTTTTATATTTTCGTTTATTTTTCTTTTCTCTTGAAGGAGAGGTATTCTCCATATAGTTCCCTCCGTTTTCTATTCATCTAATATGTTTTTCAATTTTTCATAATTAGTGCTATCCTTTTGAAATACATTCTCTTTCAATCCTTTGTTTATTTGTATCCATTCAGTCGTAATCGAATATTGAATCATACCTTCATGGAAACTAAGGAACTTCAACATAATCCCCGTATTTTTATCTACAACCATTTCAAATTTCCCTCTCAAATCTTCAGATGTACTTACAGGCATTTCTATGTTTATTACCCCTTCTATTTTGTAGCAATCGAGTCCAAGATACTTTGTTTCTTTATAACTCCAATCTTTATATCGAATTAATAGATCAGCAAATTCTGATTGAATACTGTATTTAGCGAATCCCACATATTCGTCATCATACCGTTTCTTCTCACCTGATTTTCTCAACACCCTTTCCGTAGGGCTTAATTTTAATAGTTCATTATTTCTTTCTTTCGGGCTCCATCTCGTCTCTTTATACGTATTATTCTTATCATTAAACTCTTTTTTTCCGTCCTCGCTATAAATAATCGTGCTTTTTTTCGATAGTTTGTCTTCTTTAGATGAAATACCACTTTGTTTCTCCGTATCAATCGCATATTTATATGTTGTAGCAATTCTTGTAGAGCTAGAATATTCTTCGAATTGCCCTGAAACATTTTGGAAATGATCAATTGAATCAAGCATCTTTTGATGAATCTTTTCCTTATCTGGATAATTGACGTTCGACTTTATTTCTTCTTCATTCTCATAATCAGAAAACGCATTCTTCTTTACGTAATTAAGCATCCCTCCATTTTGTGCAAAGCTCTGTATAGAAAACTCAGACATAGATACAATTGACAGTGTTAGAACAGCGGCACTAATAAACATCATATGTACTCTATAACTCTTTCTTTTTACAGGAAGATTACGAAGTGTATCATTAATTTTTTCGTTTAGTGCCTGTGGCAATACGGTATTATCCTTTTCTATTCTCTTTTTTAATTTTTCATCAAATGATTTTTCTTTATCCATTTTAACCACCTCCTACTCCATCTTTAATCGCTCTTCTAATTGTTCCCTTGCACGTGACAATCTTGATTTAACCGTGCCTTTTGGAATTTCTAAAAGCGTTGCAATACTTTCTTGATTCATATCTTCATAATAATAAAGTACAGTTACAGCTCTTAGTTCTTCCGTTAAAGACTGAATAGCATTACAAAGGTCAATATCTTCATATCGATCGAACGCCACCATATTACTATCATGATCCTCAATTACAATTACTTTTTTATAAGAGCGAATTATATTGTTACACTCATTCATTAAAATTCGAATTAACCAAGTTTGAAAAAACTCTTCTTTTTTTAATTTTTTTATATTTTCATAGGCTTTTAAAATTGTTGTCTGTATCGCATCCTCTATATTTGTCTCATCACGTAACATTGCCTTTGCAATGCGATACATCTTCACTTTTTCTGTATGTATAAGTGTCATAAAAGCCTCATGATTACCCTTTTTTGCTAAAGAAACATCCGTTTCTTCTTTTACAATCATCTTATATAAAGGAATTACTTTCACAATTGGTCCTCCTGTTTCAGCCTCACTTCAAATTTAACTTTACACGTATTAGACGGACGCCCCTATAAAAAGGTTCACTTTTTTGAATATTTTTGTAAATTAAAAGATAAATATCCTTTTTAGGGTGCTACACAATAAACATATCGGTTCAAATTCACAAACAAAAAAGTCCACTTTCTCAGTGGACTTTCTACTTTACAACGGTAAATCCCTCTTCCTAAACACTACAATTGCTACTATGAAAATACAAAGCGCTCCAGCTGTTAAACCTATACTCACTGGCCATATATTATATGTTCCTTCAGCAATTTCTTTCGGGCGAAATAGAGTAAATAATGATAGACTTCTCATCCACTCTAACTTATCGCTTAATTTACCTACCATATCTAATACGAAAAATAAGATTGTTAAACTTGCTGAATAACTAAGTGCCTTTCTTTCGTCATTACATATACAAGAAAAGAAAAATGAATAAGCACTAACGACTAAAAATATTAACCCTCCGACTACGTTTATCTTCAGGAATAATTCTTTATTTAAGTTATTATCACTTAAAAACCATTCTGCACCTAATAAACCCGCTACATACGTAACAATTACAATAATTAGTAACCCCAATATGAGGACAGTAGCTTGTGTAATTGCAATTTTCCCCCTTGATACAGGTGTTGCTAATAAGTATGCCATCGCCCCTTTATCTACATGACGAGCAATTAAATGTGTTGCAACTGTGACACAAAAAATTGTTAAAATGATAATAAATAATAGGCTATAGTACTCACCAGCTAAAAAATCCATTACATTTTGAATTGGACTTTCCATACCAACGATTTTTTTTACACTATCAGGCATGGCACTTATTAATTCATTTAACCCTTTCGCTGAAACCATTGATGGGAATATCCAAATTAACAACCATAAATAAAGTGCTGCACCAGTAGCATAGCTCAATATACTTTTTTGAGTTTCTTTCAAACTAGCTAAAAATAGTTGTTTATTCATGCTTTATCCCTTCTTTCTTCTCGTAATAATGCATAAATAAATGTTCTAAATCCGCCGCTCTCGTTTGAAGTGCCGTTACATTATAGTTTGAAAGTATTTGTAAAACAGTTTGATAGTTTCCTTGCACAATAATTGACGCCTCTCTACCTTTCACTCCTTCAAATTGCAAATCACATTGTTTAAGAGACTTGATTTCTTCTTGAGATGATACAGTTACATCTATCACCTGTCTTCTCATGCCTTGTAAATCATGAATGTTTTCAACTGTTACAAGGCAACCATCTTTAATAATAGCCACTCTGTCACAAGTTCTCTCAATTTCAGTGAAAATATGCGATGACATAAGAATCGTTTTCCCTCTTTGCTTTTCCTCTAATATTAAATCTATAAATACTTGTTGCATAAGTGGATCGAGTCCTGATGTCGGTTCATCTAAAATTAGTACTTCTGGATCATGCATAAATGCAGCAACAATCCCTACTTTTTGTTTCATTCCTTTAGACATTTTTCGAATTGGTGTTTTCACATCGAATTGCAAACGTTCTATCAATTCATCTCGTCTTTTTATATCTTTTAACCCACGCATTCCTTGCATCAAATTTAAAAATTCTAATCCATTCATTCCTTCAATAAAAGAAATTTCTCCTGGTAAATAGCCAACTTCTCTTTGAATTTTCGCAGCATCTTCCCAACAATCTAATCCGAAAATTGTCGCTTTACCAGCCGTCGGTTTTATAAATCCCATTAAATTACGAATCGTTGTTGATTTCCCGGCTCCATTTGGTCCTAAGTAGCCAAAAGCTTCCCCTTCTTTCACTTCAAATGTAATATTAAACAAGCCTTTTCCATTTGAAAACTGTTTTGTAACATTTTGAACTGAAATCATAAGTCCACCTCATTTTTTGAAATATTTAACATGTGATATTTCAAAATTATTGTACTCCTCATCTTTCAGATTCGCAACAACTTTTTGAAATATTTATATGTCCATATTTCAAAAAAATTGTTTTCAATTATTTTTTCTTGTATATTTTAAATGAGGTGATTATATTGAACGGCTTTGAAAAAGTGAAAGAAAAGAAAAAGCGTGCCATTAAAGAGGCAGCCTTCGTATTATTTTCAGAACGTGGATTTAATGAAGTGAAAATAGAACATATTGCAAAAAAAGCAAACGTTTCTCAAGTTACAATTTATAATCATTTTGGAAGTAAAGATGCGTTATTTAGGGAACTTATACAAGAATTTATAATATCTGAATTTCAATATTATAAAGAACTTGCAGAAGAAAAGTTACCTTTTCATGATATGATGCAAAAAATGATTGTAAGAAAAATGAATACGGGCGGGTTATTTCAGCCTGATATGTTACTACAAATGATGCAAAAAGACGAAGAGCTCCAAGAATTTATTTATAGTTATCAAAATGAAAAAATCCTGCCTTGGTATTTAGAAATATTAGAACAAGCACAGCGCAAAAATGAAATTAATCCTCATCTTTCAAAAGAAATGATGTTACTGTACATTCAAATGTTCACTAAATTAGGTGATGATTTCGGGGCACAGCTTCTTGAAGGAGATCGAGAAAAACATATACAAGATATAGTTACAATGTTCTTTTACGGACTTTCTGTTCCGCAAAAATAAAAAAAGACACAGAATTGGTCTTATCCCCGTCAA
>NZ_JBALMG010000114.1:0-3132 GCF_036963225.1 Bacillus sp. JJ783
ATTAAGTTCATTTAATTTATTTTTGGTTTACAATCGGTGCCTTCTATGTACTAGGCAAGCTTAAGCAAACATGCTATCTAAATTAAGAATGATAGTTTACATTTAGTTAAATCCTTTTTATTAAGTTTATCGTAATTCAAGTATATGGCGCTGTCTTTGTTAATAACAAGTAGTAAAATTGTATGAAAAAAATAGCCGGAAAAACCGATTTTTTACCATTTAATTTAACAAGAAGTATAGAAATAATCAAAGTATGAATGTACAATTTAAATAATCGATACATTTTTTTACATATGTGAGAATGCCCATTTTATATAGTATGAAAGATTAAGAAATACATAATGACTTAATTAGTAAAAAGCATGAAATGGTTAAATAGGGAGAGTAGAGAGATGGAAATTGGGGAACGTATTCGGCAAGTTCGTATGCATAAAGGATTAACACAGGGGGAGCTCGTATCAGAAATATGCTCAGTAACCTATTTAAGTAGAATTGAGAGTGGGAAAATAAAACCATCATCTTCTTTTTTAAAGAAAGTTTCTAAGAAGCTGGATGTTGATGGCGATTATCTCATAGAAGGTAATCACGAGGAGATAAAGCTTACTATTCTTGAAATATGTAATAAATATAAAAAAGATAAAAGTATAACTGAAGCTGAAGTATCCTCATTAGAATTATATGTTCGTGAAGTGGATTCAATCCCTTTATTATTAAAGGTATATGGTGTACTTATATACTATCATGCCCGACAAAAAAACTTGTTATATGTGAAGTCGCTTGTAGATCAAGCTTCGCAAATGATACCAAGTCAGGTGGAAATGCAAGATACTGAGGATTATATTTATTACTTAAGAGCTCGAGGTCTTTATTTTTCTAATAAAGGTGAATATTTTACAGCATATGAAGTTTACAAAAAGATAGAAAATATGCTGGAACTAGGAGAGACAGAGTTGCACGCAGATACGTATTACAATCTAAGTATAGTAAGTCAGAATCTTAATAAAGATCAAAGTATTAGTCGCATATATGCAAAAAAAGCATATAAATTGTATAAAAAGTTTAATATAGAACAATATAAAATTTATGCGCTAATACTTCTTGCGATGCAATATAACAAAGATAAACAGTATGAACAAGCATATGAAACTTTAAAACAAGTAGAAAATGAATCAAAGGTGGAAAATGAGCCATTAAATTTATGTTTTTTGAAATATAATTATGGGAAAATTTATCAAGCATTAAAAGATTATAAAAATGCAATAAAGTGTTACGAGGAAAACTTGATTCTTTGTGAGTATTTACCAAACAAAGAAGGTAAGGTATATACAATTCGGAATTTAATAGAAATTTATATAGAATTAAAAGATTGGCAAACAGTAACTAAACTTATAGATGAGGCATTTGAAATTTTATCGATTTGTGATGTACCGTATGCCCATGTTCAACTATATGGATTTAAAGCGGAAAAATCTAAAATATGGGCAGATTATAATGGATATGAGAAGAATATGAAAACAGCAATTGAGATGGGGATAGAAAAACAGCAATATAGCTTGGTTACTGAATTAGCTTATAAATTAGGAGATTATTATTATGAGAATCGTTCCTATAAATTATCTGCAAAGTATTTTAAAATATCAGCTGAAAATAAAATGGATTAAAACAGGGTTTCAGTAATATGTTTTCTTAGTTTATAAATTATTAGAGGTTATCCTAAAGAGTACGTGTTTTAACGCTCTTAGGGAGAAACTTTTTTTATCCCGCATTAGCGGTTCTGTATGGAAAGAACCGCTAATGTGAATTGCATATGCGAAGCAAAATAAAAAAGAAAAAGCCAATGTCCTAATCGTATGGAAATTGGCTTTTGTTTATCTGTATTATAGAAACTGGCCTACTGGAAAATCAAGATTAATAGTGGTATGGCGCAATATTGATTTATGGGAGTTCGCTTTTTTGGAAAACAAACGCATTAAAACAGCAACTTCTAAGGATGCACTAGATAAAGCATTTTCATCTTCTCTACCAATAAGTACTACATCCGGTATAACAGGCCAAGAGCCAGCACGATTATAAAAGGGAGCTAAAGGCGGTTTACATGTAAATATACCGAAATCTATATCGCTTTGTTTTTCAATCCATGCGGTAGCGGCAGTAACTGTATGTAAACCTAAACCTTGACCATGATAATCTGGATCAATCGCTACACAACTCAGTCCGGCTATATTAAATGGTTGTCCCTTATGATGGATAGTTTTGCGTACTACACCTGCATAGCTGACTAGCTTTTCGTCTATATAGGAATAAAATGAGTGTACATTAAATTCTTTAAGATGTGTTTCAGGAATTTTCCCCTCAGGCAGGGAATCGGAATCTGGCCAAACCCGCTGTAGCATTACAGCAATTTCGCGTCGTAATGCATCAGATGCTTGATTATAGTCGGTTGATTGTACAATATGAGTTGTCATAAGTTATTCTCTCACTTTCTACTATGTTTAAATTCTATATACTCAGTAAAAGCCAGCATCTTTAGATCGTTAGGGTGGTATTTTTTTCAATTTGTTTGAAATATATTTAAAAATCAGTTCCAGTCATTCGAGCTAGCATAAATGTTATTAAAAATATTGACTCGCAAGTAAAAGCTCTGATTTATTTGATGCTTAATAAGCTAAGAATAACATAAAGAGAATAGTCATTATTTTTTAGAGCATCCTAAAGTTTATCATCTAATAAGCCTGGAGTGAATCTCATGCTAAAGAGTAAACTATCCCTAATAATTTACGGGATTTTAATAATGGTCATATTTGCATCTCCGAAAGAAGGAAACGCAGCTAACATATCTGATAAAGATTTTTATGATTCCTATAACACTTTATTGGCTCCGTATGCAAGTCGAACGATTCAAAGCAAACTTGGACCTTCGCATCAGTATAGTTTAACTGATGCGAAGGTTATAAAAATTGACCGATCCCCAAAATACACTTTTAACTTCATTGTCGTTGCAAAGTATCGAACTTATACAAACGCCCATAACCCACCAAATCATGTTGTAACAATTACTTATAACATTAATCCAAGTGGAGTGAAAGTTATAAACTTCAAACAAAAGAAAGAGTAAATAAAAGAGTGAGTATC
>NZ_JBALMG010000115.1:0-30577 GCF_036963225.1 Bacillus sp. JJ783
TTTTGACTTGTGTTTTTTTGTTTTTAAACAGTACACGAAAGAAGTAAAGGGAATACATAAGTAATACAAACACGTTGCCCAAGAGTAAATCATATTATATAAGAAATTGATGTATATTTTCCGGAAATTTGTTAAGGAATAGAGGTATATAATATGTTTACTTAAAAAGGGAGGAAAGATTATGAAATTACCAAGTGAAATTTGCATCGTTTGTGAGACAAAAAGAGAAGAAGGAATATATGTATATAATAATTTAATATGTTACGAGTGCGAAAGAAATCTGGTAAATACTGAGACAAATGACCCGAAGTATATACATTATTTAAAACAACTGCGAAAATTAGAAGTATCATATTTTTAAATAGGCATTATGCCTATTATTTTTTTTGCACTAATATCTGTATAATAGATACAGAATGAATAATAAGGAAGAGATGTATATGAATCAAAATCGTATGCCTTTATATGAGGCGTTAATGGAATTTAAAGAAAGGCGACTACTATCTTTTCATGTTCCGGGTCATAAGAATGGTTTAAACTTCCCTCAGAAAGCTTCAGGGGGGTTTAAGGACATATTATCGATTGATGTAACAGAGTTAACAGGATTAGATGATTTACATAGTCCATTTGAATGTATAGATGAAGCACAGCAATTATTAGCTGAAGTATATGGCGTGCACAAAAGTTATTTTTTAATTAATGGTTCAACAGTTGGAAATTTAGCAATGATTTTGTCTTGCTGCGGCGAACGTGATATTGTCCTCGTACAAAGAAATTGTCATAAATCAATCATTAATGGTTTGAAATTAGCAGGGGCTAATCCGGTCTTTTTAAACCCAGGGATTGATGAAGTATATAACGTACCAGTAGGTGTTCATGATGACATTATTAAGGAGGCAATTACAAAGTATCCAAATGCAAAAGCACTTATTTTAACACATCCTAATTACTATGGTATGGGAATGGATTTAGAGGCAAGTATCGCTTACGCACATGCACATAAAATTCCCGTTCTAGTAGATGAAGCCCATGGGGCACATTTTTGTATAGGGGACCCCTTCCCGAAGTCAGCATTAGTTTATGGTGCGGATATTGTGGTTCATTCCGCACATAAAACATTACCTGCGATGACAATGGGATCTTATTTACATATAAATAGCCGTTTGGTGAGCGAAGAAAAAGTTTCCTCCTATTTAAGTATGCTACAATCTAGTAGCCCATCGTATCCAATTATGGCTTCTCTTGATATAGCACGTTTTGCAATAGCAGTTATAAAGGAAGAGGGCCATGATGAAATCGTTGAGTTTTTACGCCGATTTAAAGAAGGTTTGCGATCTATCCCACAAATAGCCATCTTGCAATATCCATCGCAAGATGAATTAAAGGTTACGGTGCAAACTCGCTGTCAGTTATCGGGGTATGAATTACAGTCTGTATTTGAAAAGGTCGGTATATATACGGAAATGGCAGATCCATATAACGTCCTATTTATATTACCGTTACAAGTAAATGAGGGGTATATGAAAGCTATAGAGATAATTCGAGTAGCTTTGCAGCAATATAAGGTAAAAGACAAGACAGCATCAATTCGTTATACTTATAAAGGAGAAATTTCCCCTTTACCGTATACGTATAAACAATTAGAGAGATATGAAACGAAGTTAGTATCTCTAGAAGAAGCCGTTGGTATGATAGCGGCAGAAATGGTGATTCCGTATCCACCTGGAATTCCATTGATCATGTATGGAGAGAGAATTACTCAAGAACATACAAAGCAAATTACTCATTTAGAGAAAACAGGGGCTCGTTTTCAAGGTAGTACGAAATATATGAACGTGTATGATATAGAAAGTAGGTTTTAGGATGAAGGGATTATTTGTAACAATTGAAGGGCCAGAAGGTTCGGGTAAAACAACATTAATTAAAAGTTTATTACCATATTTTGAGCAAAAGGCACAAAAGGTAATGGCGACCAGGGAACCGGGTGGTATTGCAATTTCTGAAGATATTAGAACAATTTTACATAAAAAAGAGTATACGATGATGGAGGCACGTACAGAGGCGCTCTTATATGCTGCTGCACGTAGACAACATTTAGTGGAAAAAGTTATGCCGGCACTTGAGGAAAACTATCTTGTACTATGTGATCGTTTTATAGATAGCTCTTTAGCGTATCAAGGGTATGCAAGAGGCTTAGGTATGGATAAAGTATTTGAAATTAATCGTTTCGCAACGGAAGATTGTATGCCTAGTTTAACAATCTATTTAGATATTGAGCCAGAGGTAGGTTTAGCACGAATTGAAAAAGATGCAGGACGTGAAGTAAATCGACTAGATATGGAAGATATCTCTTTCCATAAACGTGTGCGTGAAGGGTATTTACAAGTTGTAGAGCGTTTTTCTAATCGTATTGTATTAGTAAATGCTGATCAACCAATGAAAAAACTTATAGAAGAAGTTGTTCAGATTATAGAAGATAAATTGTTATAATAGAAGGAAAGAATGAAATAAGTGAGGTATGCAGTATGATAAATACGTGGGAGCAGCTTTCTGCTATACAGCCCATCGGTGTCAAAATGTTGATGAATAGCATTGCAAAAGAGCGTATATCCCACGCTTACTTGTTAGAGGGAGGGAAAGGGACTGGGAAGTTCGCCACAGCAATTCAAATGGCAAAAAGTTTCCTCTGTTCACAAAGAAATGGTGTAGAGCCTTGTCATGTATGTACGAATTGTCGCCGAATTGATTCAGGTAACTACCCAAACTTACATATTGTAAAACCAGATGGATTATCTATTAAAAAACAGCAAATTCACGATTTACAAGAAGAGTTTTCAAAAACAGGATTAGAAGCAAATAAAAAAGTATATATTATCGAGCATGCAGATCGTATGACAGCAAATGCAGCGAATACGCTTTTAAAGTTTTTAGAAGAACCAAGTAGTGATACAACAGCTATTTTACTTACTGAACAAAGTCATCAGATTTTAAATACAATTTTATCTCGTTGTCAAGTTGTTACGTTTAGACCGTTGCCTACAGAATCTTTAATTAAGAGATTAGAGGAAGAAGGTATTACAGTTTCTTTATCTACACTTGCTGCGCAGCTTACAAACAGTTTTGAAGAAGCTTTATTAATGTGTAATGATGAATGGTTTGCACAAGCGAGAGCTTTAGTGATAAAATTATGTGAAGCGCTCGAAAAAGATAAGGCCTCTATTTTTTTTGTACAAGAAAAATGGGGGAAGCACTTTGGAGAGAAAGAACAATTACAGCAAGGCTTAGATATGTTACTCCTTATTTATAAGGATTTATTATATGTTCAACTTGGAGAAGAAGATCGTCTTGTTTTTCATGAGCAGAAAGAGATGTTTGAATCCTTTTCTTATGCTCAGAAGCGCATTGTATCAGCTCTCTTTAATATATTAGAGGCAAAAAATAGAATCAACGCTAATGTAAATGCGCAGCTTGTGTTCGAACAGTTAGTGTTGCGGTTGCAGGAGGGATGACCGTTTTGTATGATGTAGTAGGTGTTCGCTTTAAGAAGGCCGGGAAGGTATATTACTTTGATCCAAATCAGTTCGATATCTCGGAAAATGAGTTTGTAATTGTAGAAACGGTAAGAGGTATTGAATACGGAAAAGTAGTTATTACCAAAAAGCAAGTTGATGAAAACGACGTTGTATTACCGCTTAAAAAAGTTATTCGTATTGCAAATGAAAATGATCGTACCATTGTTGAAGAGAATAGGCATGCTGCGAAAGAAGCATATCAAGTTTGTCAACAAAAGGTAGGAGAACATAATCTTGATATGAAGCTTGTAGATGTAGAGTATACGTTCGATCGTAATAAGATTATTTTTTACTTTACTGCGGATGGTCGGATTGATTTCCGGGAACTAGTGAAAGACTTAGCGGCAATTTTTAGGACAAGAATTGAGCTGAGACAGATCGGCGTTCGTGACGAAGCAAAAATGCTTGGTGGTATTGGTCCATGTGGTCGTATGCTTTGTTGTTCTACTTTTTTAGGAGATTTTGAACCTGTATCCATTAAAATGGCAAAGGATCAAAATTTATCATTAAATCCTGCAAAAATCTCTGGTTTATGTGGTCGCTTAATGTGTTGCTTAAAATATGAGAATGATGAATATGAGGCAGCAAAGGAACAACTTCCTGATTTAGATCAACGTATACAAACACCGCATGGTACTGGCCGTGTTATCGGATTAAATATTTTAGAAAGATTAATTCAAGTGGAGCTAGTAGACAAGGAACGGATAGTAGAATATACGTTAGATGAATTAATTAATAAAGGGGTCGTTTCGAGTCAAACCACAGATTAATGAGGTGGGTGCTTGTGGAGAAAAAGGATATTTTTGCATCGGTTTCTAGTATGGAAGAGCAAATTGGACATTTATACAAACAGTTGGGAGAATTAAAACAACATCTTGCAGAATTATTGGAAGAAAACCAACATATAAAAATGGAAAATGAAAATTTGCGACATCGTTTTGAAGAAGTGCAGAACAAGGAAAAACAAAAAACTCAAAAACGCAAAGAAATGAAGGCGAAGACAGATATTGGTGAAGGCTACGATAACCTAGCAAGACTATATCAAGAAGGTTTTCATATTTGTAATCTACATTATGGAAGTGTACGTAAAGAGGGAGATTGTTTATTCTGTCTGTCATTTTTAAATAAAAAGTGAGATTACCTTTCCAATATAATTGGAAAGGTAATTTTTTATACATGAGAGTAGAATGAAATTTATTTTCACATTAATAGAGGATGAAATAGGGTAGGTTAAGTGTAAGAAAGGGAGCAATATATGAATTTATATGAAGATGAGCGTTTAGATTACTTATTAGCGCAAGATATGAAGATTGTACAAAGTCCATCAGTATTTAATTTTTCTTTGGATGCTGTTTTACTTGCAAATTTTGCTTGGGTGCCAATTCAAAAAGGTAATTTACTTGATTTGTGTACAGGTAACGCAGTTATCCCTCTTTTATTAAGTACAAGGACAAAAGGGAAAATTACAGGTGTAGAAATTCAAGAGCGCTTATATGATATGGGAATAAGAAGCGTTCAATACAATAATTTAGAAGAAAGAATTCATTTAATCCATGGAGATTTGAAAGATATGCCGGAGAAACTTGGACGTCATCAATATGATGTTGTAACATGTAACCCTCCTTATTTTCAAACACCACAAACTTCTGAGAAGAATATCAATGAACATTTAGCGATAGCTCGTCATGAAATTATGTGCACATTAGAGGATGTTGTATATGCAAGTAGCCAGTTAGTGAAACAGGGTGGGAAAGTAGCATTTGTACATCGTCCAGGTCGTTTGCTCGACATCGTCACATTAATGCGTAAATACAAAATCGAACCGAAACGTGTGCGATTTGTTTATCCTAAGGCTGGTAAAGAAGCGAATACATTGTTAATTGAAGGAATTAAGGATGGGAATGCAGATTTAAAAATCTTACCACCTCTTTTTGTATATGAAGAAAACAACGAATATACAAAGGAGCTTCGTTCAATTTTATATGGAGAAGAATAAGCATTGTTTTTATGTGGTGGAGTGTTCTGATGGAAGTTATTATGCTGGATATACAAATCATATAGAAAAACGGATTCAGACCCATAATAGTGGAAAAGGTGCTAGATATACACGTGCTAGGCTTCCAGTTGGTTTGAAATATGTAGAGGATCATGAGGATAAACGAACGGCTATGCAAGCTGAATATCACTTTAAACAGTTAACGAGGAAACAAAAAGAAGAATATATGCAAAAAGGAGAACGCTATGTGGCAGCAAAAAAGCTTTCAGCAAAATGAAAAGGGAGTTTTATATTTAGTACCGACTCCAATCGGAAATTTAGAGGATATGACATTTCGTGCAATCCGAATTTTAAAAGAGGCAGACATTATTGCTGCGGAAGATACAAGGCAAACGAAGAAACTTTGTAATTACTTTGAAATTGAAACACCAGTTATGAGTTATCATGAGCATAATAAAGGAGTAAGTGGACGGAAAATTTTAGATAAGTTAGAAGAAGGTAAGACTGTAGCCATTGTGAGCGATGCTGGTATGCCATGTATTTCAGATCCTGGTTATGATATCGTTGTAGAGGCTGTAGCAGAACAATATCATGTTATTCCGCTTCCTGGGCCAAATGCGGCTCTTACAGCATTAATTGCATCAGGACTTGAGACAAAACATTTTTATTTCTATGGTTTCCTGCAAAGAAATAAAAAGGGACGCAAGCTTGAATTAGAAAAACTACGCTATATTCCAACTACAATGATGTTTTACGAGGCACCGCATCGTTTAGATGACACCTTAATCTCTATGCAAGAAGTATTAGGAAATAGGGAAATCGTATTATGTCGTGAGCTAACGAAAAAATTTGAAGAGTTTATTCGTGGAACAATTGAAGAAGCGATTGAGTGGACGAAGCAAAATGAAGTTCGTGGTGAGTTTTGTATTTTAGTAGCAGGTTCAACAGAAGAAGCTGTTCCAGAAGAACAATGGTGGGAAGCTGTTTCAGTATATAATCATATTGAACATTATATAAATGAAAAAGGTATGAATTCAAAAGAAGCGATAAAAACAGTCGCTAAAGATCGAGATTTGTCGAAACGAGACGTATATCAAATCTATCATGTTGATAAAAAATAAGCTTCTCATAATTGAGAAGCTTATTTTGCTGTTTCGATATAATCTTGAAGTTCGTTTAAGACTTGTTCAGCGCCTTCTTTGCTTAAGATAATTTTACCTTCAGCTAAAGATAGGTTACCATCAGATACTTCACCAGTTACTTGGCAAGTCATGTTTGGTTTATATTTCTTTAAGATGATTTTCTCGTCATCAACATAGATTTCAAGAGCATCCTTTTCTGCAATACCTAAAGTACGGCGTAATTCGATTGGAATTACTACACGACCTAATTCATCAACTTTACGAACGATACCAGTAGATTTCATAATTCTTTTCCTCCTAAATAAATAGTTTATAAGTTTCGAGTCTATTTTTTGATTCGTCATTTTTCGACAAAATACCCTATGGACATATGATACCAATCATTTACATTTCCGTCAATTCTTAAATTCTATATTTTTAAAAAAGATTTATAGATTTTTATACTTCTTATATATAATAGAATGTGAGTCATTTCTATAATTGTTTCGTATTATTTTTATAATGTTTATACCTTTTGGAAAAAAATATTGTATATTTTTTTGAATATGAGTAATAGATGATAAAGATATCGAGCATTAACTCGTTTTTATCCCGCTTTAACGAGCAGTAAGACTCCCACTTCAAAATTTAGCCGGAGCAAAGAAGTTAAGTGGGAGATCAACTGCTCGTAAAAGCCCGATTGGTGTGGGCTGATAATCCATGGGGGATGAACCCCCCACGGATTAAAGTTTCACTTTATATATGAGTTTTTGATATACTGTTTATAAATACATATGAGGTTATTCGGGAGGTCCAAAACGATGAAAGAGGAAAATAAGTCCTTTTATATTACTACCCCAATTTATTATCCAAGTGGAAAGTTACACATTGGACATGCTTATACGACGGTAGCAGGAGATGCGATGGCACGATATAAGCGTATGCAAGGATACAATGTTCATTATTTAACAGGAACTGATGAGCATGGACAGAAGATCCAAAAGAAAGCAGAAGAACTAAATGTTACACCACAAGCATATGTGGATAACATTGTATCAGGGATTAAAGAGCTTTGGGAGAAGATGGATATCTCTTATGATGATTTTATTCGTACAACTGAAGATCGTCATAAAGATGTTGTTGAGAAAATCTTCAAGCAGCTAGTAGATCAAGGCGATATTTATCTTGATGAATATGAAGGTTGGTATTCTGTACAAGATGAAACATTCTATACAGCGCATCAATTAGTAGATCCAATTATGGAAGGTGACAAAGTAGTTGGTGGAAAAAGCCCAGATAGTGGTCACGCTGTAGAACTTGTTCGCGAAGAATCGTATTTCTTTAGAATGGGTAAATATGTAGACCGACTATTAAAGTTCTATGAAGATAACCCTCATTTCATTCAGCCGGAGTCCCGTAAAAATGAAATGATTAATAACTTCATTAAACCAGGATTAGAAGATTTAGCTGTTTCTCGTACTTCATTTGACTGGGGAGTTCGTGTTCCAGGTAACCCAAAACACGTTATTTACGTATGGGTAGATGCGTTGTCTAATTACATTACTGCATTAGGATATGGAACAGAAAATGAAGAGAAGTATAAAAAATTCTGGCCAGCAGATGTCCATTTAGTTGGGAAAGAAATCGTTCGTTTCCATACAATTTATTGGCCAATTATTTTAATGGCTTTAGATTTACCACTTCCGAAGAAAGTCTTTGCTCATGGCTGGATTTTAATGAAGGATGGAAAAATGAGTAAGTCAAAAGGAAACGTAGTAGATCCAGTTACACTAATTGATCGTTACGGATTAGATGCATTGCGTTACTACTTACTTCGCGAAGTTCCATTTGGATCTGATGGAGTATTCACACCAGAAGGATTTGTTGAACGAATCAACTTTGATTTAGCGAATGATTTAGGTAACTTATTAAATCGTACAGTAGCTATGATTGATAAATACTTTAACGGGGAAATCCCTGCATTTAAAGCAAATGTAACTGAGTTCGATGAAACGCTAGTGACATTTGCCCAAGATACATTGAAAAAAGTAGAAGAGGCAATGGAGAATATGGAATTCTCTGTAGCACTAAGTTCCATTTGGCAATTAGTTAGCCGTACGAACAAATATATTGATGAAACGCAGCCATGGGTATTAGCGAAGGATGAGAATGATCGTGAAAAACTTGCGTCTGTAATGGCCCACTTAGCTGAGGTACTTCGTCAAACAGGTATTATGCTTATGCCATTCCTAACAGTAGCACCAAGTAAGATGTTTGCTCAACTTGGCCTTACTGAAGAGGCGCATAAATCTTGGGAAAGCCTATCTACAATTGGATGTATTCCAGGTGGAACAAAAGTAGAAAAAGGAAACCCTATTTTCCCTCGTTTGGAAATGGAAGTAGAAGTGGGGTATATTAAAGAACAAATGCAAGGTTCTACTCCTAAAGTAGAAGAGAAAAAAGCAGAAGAACCAAAGGCAGAAGAAATTACAATTGATGATTTCTTTAAAGTAGAATTACGAGTAGCTGAAGTAATATCTGCTGAACCTGTGAAAAAAGCAGATAAGTTGTTAAAAATTCAGCTTGATTTAGGTACAGAGAAGCGTCAAGTGGTTTCTGGTATTGCTAAATTCTATTCCCCAGAAGAACTAAAAGGTAAAAAGGTCATTTGTGTAACGAATTTAAAACCTGTAAAATTACGTGGTGAATTATCACAAGGTATGATTTTAGCAGGTGAAGAGAATGGCGTATTGTCATTAGCATCAATTGACCAAAATTTACCAAATGGTACAAAAATCAAGTAATTGAGACAAGAAAAGAGATGTTTCACGTGTAACATTGGTGAAGCGTCTTTTTTCTTTTTACATCCCCTTTTTTTGCATTAAAATTGTAGTATTGTTATCGTTAAGTTAGAAAGAGCGTAGTTTTCTATGAGAGAATTGATTTCAATATAAAAGGAGTTATTTATTATGTTGTTTGATACACATTCACATTTAAATGCAGAGCAATTTGAAGAAGATTTACCGGAAGTTATCGCGAGGATGAAAGAAGCGGGAGTTACCTATACAGTTGTTGTTGGATTTGATGAAGTAACGATAAAGAAAGCCATTGAATTAGCAGAGGCTTATGATTTTATCTACGCTGCAGTTGGATGGCATCCCGTTGATGCAATCGACATGAATGAAGAACATTTAGCTTGGTTAGAAGAATTAGCTGCCCACCCTAAAGTAGTTGCAATTGGAGAAATGGGATTAGATTATCACTGGGATAAGTCTCCAAAAGAAATACAGAAGGAAGTATTCCGTAAACAAATTGCATTAGCGAAAAAGGTGAAATTACCGATTATTATACATAATCGCGATGCGACTCAAGATATTGTTGATATCCTAGAGGAAGAGAATGCAGCTGAAGTAGGAGGCATTATGCATTGCTTTAGCGGTAGTGTAGAAGTAGCGCAGCGATGTGTCGATATGAACTTTTTAATTTCATTAGGTGGGCCAGTAACATTTAAAAATGCCAAGAAACCGAAAGAAGTTGCTATGGAGATTCCGTTAGAAAAATTATTGATAGAGACAGATTGTCCATATTTAACACCACATCCATTTCGAGGGAAGCGAAATGAACCGAGTTATGTAAAACTGGTAGCAGAAGAAATTGCGAATTTAAAAGGAATTTCTTATGACGAAGTAGCACAAATAACAACAAAGAATGCCAAAGCCTTATTTGGTGTTGAATAAAAAAGAATGGGGAGTCCCATTCTTTTTTTGTTTTTTGAGAAGAGAGATAATAGAAATGATAAGAACCCACTATTTACTCATAACATAAGTGTAGAAATATTGCGGATAAATTAAGATGGAGATAGAAGTGTTACAATAAGGATAGTGAACAAAGATTTTTCTCTTCTACTTTTTAAAATGTAAGATTGGGAAAATAATAATGGAAAAGTCGTCATTTTTTTGTTTTACTAAGTAGAGATGAAACGAGTGTGGAGGCAAGCATGAAAATTAAAGAGATTATCGTTGTAGAAGGTAAAGATGATACAGTTGCGATTAAACGTGCTGTTGATGGAGATACAATCGAAACGAACGGTTCAGCAATCGGTGATCATGTTATTGAGCAAGTTAAATTAGCGCAGCAAAAACGAGGCGTTATTATTTTCACAGATCCAGATTATCCTGGAGAGCGTATTCGAAAGATTATTTCTGACAAGGTTCCTGGATGTAAGCATGCTTTTTTACCGAAGGAAGAAGCACTTGCGAAAAGGAAGAAAGGCGTTGGAATCGAACATGCTTCTAATGATTCGATTCGCCGTGCTTTAGAGAATATACATGAAGAAATGGAAGCTTACACAAGTGAAATTAGTTGGAGTGATTTAGTCGATGCGGGCTTAGTGGGCGGAGAAATGGCAAAGAGTCGCAGAGAAAGAGTGGGTAAGCTATTAAAGATTGGTTATACAAACGCAAAACAGTTACATAAACGTTTACAAATGTTTCAAGTTTCAAAGGAATCATTTGCAGAAGCTTATAAGCAAGTAATACAGGAGGAAAAAAAATGAAGGATATCGCAACACCAAATCGTACGAAAGACATTGTTGAAAAGTATGGATTTTCATTCAAAAAAAGTTTAGGACAAAATTTTTTAATTGATACAAATGTATTAAATCGTATCGTTGATCACGCAGAAATCGGTTCAGAAAGTGGCGCAATTGAAATTGGACCAGGTATCGGTGCGTTAACAGAGCAATTGGCGAAGCGTGCTAAAAAAGTAGTGGCTTTTGAAATTGATCAGAGATTATTACCAATTTTAGACGAGACGTTAGCTCCATATAGCAACGTTACAGTTATAAATAAAGATGTACTAAAAGCAGATGTACATGAAGTGTTTAGTGAGCAATTTGAAGAAGGGCAAGATGTAATGGTAGTAGCTAACTTACCATACTATATTACAACGCCAATTTTATTTAAATTGCTTGAAGAAAAATTACCGGTTCGTGGATTTGTTGTTATGATGCAAAAAGAAGTTGGGGATCGTTTAGCTGCTAAACCAGGAACGAAAGAGTATGGTTCTTTATCAATTGCCATTCAGTATTATACAGAGGTAGAAACAGTTATGACTGTACCGCGTACAGTGTTTGTGCCACAACCAAATGTTGATTCTGCGATTATCCGTCTTCTAAAGCGTCCTAAACCAGTTGTAGAAGTGACAGATGAAACTTTCTTCTTTGAAGTAGTACGAGCAAGTTTCGCACAGCGTCGTAAAACTTTAATGAATAACTTATCAAATAATTTAAATGGTTTCCCGAAAGATAAAGAGCTGTTGGATCGAATTTTAACAGAGGTAGGAATTGATCCGAAGCGAAGAGGCGAAACGCTATCTATCGAAGAGTTTGCAACATTAAGTAATGCATTAATTCTTCATAAATTGTCATAAGAATATGAAAGGGACAGTTCAACTTGAGCTGTCCCTTTTGTCACCTTTCCTTTCCTAAATTCATACTTTAAAAACAGGTAAGATGGCCTAACGAGTTTGGAGGTAGGAGAATGGCTTTACATGTTGGAGAATTAGTTGAACGATATTCTCATAATAGGGATATTCTTTTTCGTATTATAGAAATAAAAGGCGATATGGCAATATTATTTGGAGAGGAAATTAGACTTGTGGCGGATGCACCACTTGCAGATTTAGTTAGTATAGATCAACGAGAACATAAAAATAGAGTGAAGCGTGAAAAAGAAACGATGGAGCGTACTTACCGGTTGTTTCAGCAAGATTACGTGTTGATGAAACAAAGACATGAACATAATTCAACTGGTGGATATACAAGTGAAGTGAATTATTTTCAAATGCCAGGGCGTGTATTGCATATAGATGGAGATCCTTTATATTTGCGCAAGTGCTTAGATTTATATAATAAAATAGGCGTTCCTGTTCAAGGTATTCATTGTAAGGAAACGGAGATGCATGAAAAGGTAGTAGACTTAATAGATCATTTTCGCCCAGACATTTTAGTTATTACAGGACATGATGCCTATACAAAGTCAAAAGGAGTTATGGGAGATTTGGCAGCATATAGACATTCTAGACATTTTGTACAGGCTGTTCGAGAAGTGCGGAAAAAGTATCCATCATTAGATCAACTCGTTATTTTTGCTGGGGCTTGTCAATCACACTTTGAGGCGTTGATTCGAGCAGGTGCTAATTTTGCTAGTTCACCGTCTAGAATTAATATTCATGCGCTAGATCCGGTATATGTAGTTGGCAAAGTTAGTTTCACCTCATTTATGGAAAGAGTCAATGTATGGGACGTTGTGCGGAATACAATTACTGGTGAAAAGGGACTAGGCGGAATTGAAACAAGAGGGATTTTACGAACGGGATTACCTTTTCAACATTATGATGAATGAGCAAGGTACATACGTATCTTGCTTTTTTATGTGGAAATGATTTAAATGAATCTGGATAAAAAGCGACAAGAATGTGCAGACTATACAATGATACTTGTACAATATAGTATTTCTTCTATCTATTCGAACGCATGATGCTTTTATAATAATATTGTCTGTAAATTGCGGTTAATAATTGGGATAGATATATCGTGTTTTAAGTGTTCAATCTAAATTACAGCGAGGTGTAGCAAGGTATATGTCAAAACGTTTAGATGAAATTAAAAGCGAATTAGATCACCATCTTGGACAGCGACTTGTATTAAAGGCGAATAGTGGAAGAAGAAAAACTGTGGAGCAATCGGGTGTACTTGCAGAAACGTATCGTTCTGTGTTTGTTGTACAGTTAGATCAGCAAGAAGATGCATTGCAACGTGTATCTTATAGTTATGCAGATGTTTTAACAGAGACAGTAGAGTTAACATTTTACGATGAACCTCATAATGAAGCATTTTATAATTAATGTGTTGTTTGTTACATATATTCCCATAAATGAAAAGCTATATTATTTTGCATACTAATTATACCGTAGCAAAATAAGGAGGGACTCTGCATTGAGTAGACGAAGAGGAGTCATGTCAAATCAATTTAAAGAAGAGCTTGCAAAAGAGCTTGGCTTTTATGATGTTGTTCAGAAAGAAGGATGGGGCGGAATTCGTGCGAAAGATGCTGGTAATATGGTGAAACGTGCTATAGAAATTGCAGAACAGCAATTAATGAAACAAAACCAGTAGTTGTAAGATACTTTCTATGCTGCGGTAGCCGAGGAGAGATTCCTCGGCTTTTTGCACGCTAAAAGGTGCCATCATTTGACATAAGTAGTTTCATTCTGAATGCTTTTCGTTATAATTAGGGAAGTGTCATCGTCTTACTATAAATTTGTGGTAAAATAAACGATAAAAGATTGAGTACATAGAGTGGGTGAATAGATTGAAGCTACTAGTGAAAGCACCAGCAAAGATTAATCTGTCGTTAGATGTACTGGGAAAAAGACAAGATGGATATCATGAAGTGAAAATGATTATGACAACAATCGACTTAGCAGATCGTTTAGAGCTAATGGAATTAGCAGAAGACCGTATTGAAATTTTGTCTCATAATCGGTATGTCCCAGACGACCAACGCAACTTAGCTTATCAAGCAGCGAAATTATTAAAAGAGAAGTTTAATGTGAAAAAAGGTGTATCTATTACTATTGAAAAAACGATTCCAGTAGCAGCTGGATTAGCAGGTGGAAGTAGTGATGCAGCAGCGACATTACGTGGCCTTAATAAGTTATGGGATTTAGGGCTTACAATTAAGGAATTAGCAGAGCTTGGCGCAGAAATTGGATCAGATGTATCGTTCTGTGTATATGGCGGAACTGCAATTGCCACTGGAAGAGGAGAGAAAATTGAACATATAAAGACTCCACCTTCCTGTTGGGTTATTTTAGCAAAGCCCCACATTGGTGTATCTACTGCTGATGTGTATGGGAATTTAAAATTAAATCGTGTTACACATCCAAATGTAGATAAAATGGTTGAAGTCATTAATGACGGGGACTATAAAGGGATTTGTGATACTGTTGGTAACGTTTTAGAAGATGTGACGTTTGTGATGCATCCTGAGGTTGCACGTATTAAGGCGCAGATGAAACGATTTGGTGCGGATGCCGTATTAATGAGTGGAAGTGGCCCAACTGTATTTGGTCTTGTACACCATGATTCGCGAATGCACCGTATATATAACGGTTTAAAAGGATTTTGCGAACAAGTATATGCAGTTCGTTTATTAGGAGAGCGAGAAACGCTTGAATAAAGACGTATAATACGGTATGATTTGTTTAGAATATTCGTGATTTGAGGTGAGAGTATGAAAATTAGACGAAGTACAAGATTGGTCGATATGACTTATTACTTGCTACAAAATCCTCGTCAGCTAGTTTCTCTCACTTTTTTTGCTGAAAGGTATCAATCGGCTAAATCTTCCATTAGTGAAGATCTAGTTATTATTAAGCAAACGTTTGAACAACAAGGGGTCGGCACATTGCAAACGATACCAGGAGCAGCAGGAGGAGTGAAATATATTCCCTATATAAGTGAAGAAGAGGCAAATCTGATTATTAATGAGCTTTGTAGCTTATTTGAAAACCCAGACCGTATTTTGCCTGGCGGTTACTTATATATGACGGATCTTTTAAGTAATCCTCGCCAGATTAATGGCGCAGGTCGTTTATTTGCTTCTGTTTTTGCTAGGCAACCAATTGATGCGGTTATGACGGTAGCGACAAAAGGAATTCCGCTTGCTTATGCAGTAGCGAACTACTTAGATGTACCGGTAGTAATTGCGAGAAAAGATAATAAGGTAACAGAAGGACCCACTGTTAGTATTAACTATGTATCAGGTTCCTCTAAGCGAATCCAAACGATGACTTTAGCAAAGCGTAGCCTTCCAGAAGGATCCAATGTTTTAATTATTGATGACTTTATGAAAGCTGGCGGAACCATTCAGGGCATGATGAGCATGCTAGAAGAGTTTAAAGCTAATGTTGTTGGAATTGGCGTGTTAGTAGAGTCTACGGATATTGAAGAAAGACTTATTAATAACTTTGTATCATTAATTCGTCTGTCAGAAGTTGATGTGAAAGAAAAAGCGATTCAAGTGGAAAAGGGAAATTATTCACTTGCACCATTTGATAAAGGGCTTGTAGAGGCTGAGTAAAAAGGTAAAGCAGATAGCTTTACCTTTTTTATTCCTATTTATAAATTACAAAATAGATGGACAAACTGCCTTTGGTACACTATTTTTAAAGAGTAAAAATAAATAATAAAAGGGTGAAAAGTATGAAAGTTGTTCAAACAAGCAAAGCACCACAGGCAATCGGACCATATTCACAAGGGATTATTGTAAATAATATGTTCTATAGTTCAGGACAAATTCCGTTAACGGCAAGTGGAGAACTTGTAACAGGAGATGTAACAGTACAAACAGAGCAAGTATTTGAAAATTTACAAGCGGTACTAGCAGAAGCAGGTGCTTCATTTGATACAGTGGTAAAAACAACAGTATTCTTAAAGGATATGGATGATTTTAATGCTGTTAATGAAGTATACGGTTCGTATTTCTCTACTCATAAACCAGCGCGTTCTTGTGTACAAGTGGCAAAATTACCGAAAGATGTTTCTGTTGAAATCGAAGTAATTGCCCTAGTTAAGTAACTCTTTGTAAGCGATAACCTCTACTAATCCTTATATTCAACTAACTTAAAAATTTTTATCTTAAAAATTTTTAAAAAATTAAAGGGAAAATAGAAATTTTGTGGAATTTATACAAATATATCGCTTATTTAGAAAAGGGTGGTGAACACAAGATGGAAGTGACTGACGTAAGATTACGCCGCGTAAACACAGAAGGCCGCATGAGAGCAATTGCCTCTATTACTCTAGACCATGAATTTGTTGTTCATGATATTCGTGTAATTGATGGTAATAATGGATTATTTGTAGCAATGCCAAGTAAACGTACTCCAGATGGAGAATTCCGTGACATTGCACATCCAATTAATTCTAATACACGCTCTAAAATTCAAGATGCGGTTTTAACAGAGTATCACCGTTTAGGCGAGTTAGAAGAGGTTGAGTTTGAAGAAGCAGGCGCTTCGTAAAATTCGAATGAAAAGGGCTTTTGAAAGAAAGTCTTATAATTTTGTAGCAAACTCCTGTAAGCATTTACAGGAGTTTGTTTTTTTTTTTGAATAATACACGTTTCTAATTGTAAAATTCATATTTTGAAAAAATAAAGATGAAAAACTTCTAATTTTTTCAAAATCATTTAAAATAGTATAGCTTATTCCTTAAAAAAGATACTAAAGAGTAAAACATCTTATAAGAATTATGGTAAAATTTAATAGTTATAATGTGTTTCTTGAAATATATGATGATTTAGGATAATATCGTTAATGGATAAATAGGTTGCGATGGAGGGTCTATATGTCAAACAGATTTGCAGTGATTCTAGCTGCAGGTAAAGGCACACGTATGAAGTCCAAGCTATACAAAGTGCTGCATCCTGTATGTGGAAAACCAATGGTACAACATGTAGTCAATGAAGTATCTCAATTAGGATTGCAGAAACTTGTAACAGTCGTTGGACATGGTGCTGAAAAGGTACAAGAACAGCTAGGAAACGTAAGTGAGTTTGCATTACAAGCAGAACAACTTGGTACAGCTCATGCTGTCGATCAAGCTGCAAGTGTACTTGCAAATGAAGAAGGAACAACTTTAGTTATTTGTGGTGATACACCTCTAATAACTGCTGAAACGATGGAAGCATTGCTTCAGCAACACGAAGAAGCGGGAGCAATGGCGACGGTACTAACAGCGTACATAGAAGAGCCTGCTGGATATGGCCGTATCGTTCGTAATGAGAATGGTCATGTTGAAAAGATTGTTGAGCATAAGGATGCAAATGAAAAAGAATTAGCTATTAAAGAAATCAATACAGGTACGTATTGTTTTGATAATAAAGCTTTATTTGCTTCACTTTCTAAAGTTTCAAATGATAATGTACAGGGCGAATATTACCTTCCGGACGTTATTGAAATTTTAAAAAATGAAGGTCATATTGTATCAGCTTATCAAACAGAGCACTTCGATGAAACGTTAGGTGTTAACGACAGAGTCGCTCTATCGCAAGCGGAAATTATTATGAAAAATCGTATCAACCGAAAGAACATGGTAAATGGTGTTACAATTATTGATCCAAGTAACACATACATTTCTGCGGATGCAATTATTGGTAGTGATACAGTTCTTCACCCAGGAACGGTTATTGAGGGGAACACTGTAATTGGTTCTGATTGTGAAATTGGACCGCATACAGTAATTCGCGATAGTGAAATTGGAGATCGTACGGTAATTCGTCAATCTACTGTACATGACAGCAAACTTGGTACAGAAGTATCAGTTGGTCCATTTGCACATATTCGCCCAGATTCAGTTATTGGAGATGAAGTGCGCGTTGGAAACTTCGTAGAAATCAAAAAAACTGTTTTTGGTAATAGAAGTAAAGCTTCACACTTAAGTTATATCGGGGATGCACAAGTTGGAGAAGACGTGAATCTTGGTTGTGGTTCAATTACGGTGAACTACGACGGCAAGAATAAATTTAAAACTGTAATTGGTAACGGGGTATTTATTGGATGTAATTCAAACCTTGTTGCTCCTGTAACAGTTGAAGATGGTGCTTATGTGGCAGCAGGCTCTACAATAACAGAGAATGTTCCATCAAAAGCATTATCTGTAGCGCGTGCGCGTCAAGTTAACAAAGAAGACTATGTTGATCAATTGCTGAATAAGAAAAAATCATAATGTGGAGGGTTAATCTAGATGTCGACTCAATATCTAAATTCTAATTTGAAAGTATTCTCTTTAAACTCTAATAAGGAACTTGCTGAGCAAATCGCAAAGCATATTGGAGTAGGACTAGGAAAATGTTCTGTTGATCGTTTTAGTGATGGAGAAGTTCAAATTAACATTGAAGAAAGTATCCGTGGTTGCGATGTATTCATTATTCAATCTACAAGCTTCCCAGTAAACGAACATATCATGGAATTACTTATTATGATTGATGCATTGAAACGTGCATCTGCAAAAACAATTAATATTGTTATTCCTTACTATGGTTATGCGCGTCAAGACCGTAAAGCGCGTTCTCGTGAACCAATTACATCGAAACTTGTAGCAAACTTGCTTGAAACAGCAGGTGCAACTCGTGTAATCACTCTAGATTTACATGCTCCACAAATTCAAGGATTCTTTGATATCCCGATCGACCACTTAATGGGTGTACCGATTCTTTCAGATTACTTTGAAGCAAAAGGCCTTAAAGATATCGTAATCGTATCTCCTGATCACGGTGGTGTAACGCGTGCTAGAAAAATGGCGGATCGCCTAAAAGCGCCAATCGCTATTATTGATAAGCGTCGTCCTCGTCCGAATGTATCGGAGGTAATGAACATTATCGGTAACATCGAAGGCAAAACAGCAATTTTAATTGATGACATCATTGATACAGCTGGTACAATTACATTAGCGGCAAATGCTCTTGTTGAGAACGGTGCTTCTGAAGTATATGCTTGCTGTACACACCCAGTATTATCTGGCCCAGCAATTGAGCGTATTCAAAATTCGAATATTAAAGAGTTAGTTGTAACGAACTCTATCGTATTACCAGAAGAGAAGAAAATTGATAAAGTACATGAACTTTCAGTTGCTCCATTAATCGGAGAAGCAATCATTCGTGTATACGAAGAAGAATCTGTAAGTGTATTATTCAATTAATTGGATAGAATGAGACGTAACCAAGCTTGGTTACGTCTTTTCGTATCGAAAAAAGAAAGTAGTGGTACAAGAATGAAATTAATAGTAGGACTTGGGAACCCAGGTAGAGAATATGAATTAACAAGGCATAATATTGGATTTATGGCGATCGATGAACTTGCAAAGCGTTGGAGTATTTCTTTGAATGAGCAAAAGTTTAAAGGAGTATTTGGTGCAGGCTTTGTTAATGGGGAAAAAGTAATCTTACTAAAGCCACTTACATATATGAATTTATCTGGGGAAAGTATCCGTCCACTCATGGATTATTATAAAATTGATGTTGAGGACTTCATTGTTATGTACGATGATTTAGATATCCCTGTAGGTAAGTTACGCCTTCGCATGAAAGGTAGTGCGGGTGGACATAATGGTGTGAAATCAACAATTTCACATTTAGGAACACAAGAATTTCAACGTATACGTATGGGAATCGATCGTCCGAAAAATGGGATGAAAGTAGTGGATTACGTATTAGGACGTTTTACATCTGAAGAAATATCTGGCGTTAATCAATCCATTGAAAATGCAGCAGATGCATGTGAGGAATGGTTAAATAAACCTTTTCTCCAAATCATGAATACTTTTAATAGTTAAGCGCACAATCTGGAATATTTTATTTTGTTTTATCCCATACTAGTAGCAATTGGATATTTAGGAGGCTAGTATGGAAGGTTATTATTACTGTAGACATTGCGGAAGTAATGTGGGCTCCATTATCGCAGAAAAAGTATATAGCGACGTTTTGTTTCAACTAACAGAGCAAGAAGTAGTGGATATGATTCATTTTCATGAGAATGGAAATATATATATAAAAACGATTTGTGAATCGTGTCAAGAAACGCTCGCATCTTATCCTGAGTATTATGAATATGAAAAATTTCTGCAATAAAATGTTGTCGCTTTGGCATGTCCAAAGCATTTTTCTGTTTTCTTTTTCCGAAATATTTGCATAAAATATAGTAACTTGCTCTTTATGTTGAGAGGAGTTTTGAAAATGATAGGTTTATTAGAGCAATTTTATAAAAATGAAGAAATACAATCGGTTATTAATGGGCTAGAAGATGGGTTGAAAGAACAACTTGTATCGGGTATGGCAACATCCTCTCGTTCATTATTAATGGCAGCTTTATATAAAAAAACAAAGCAATCACAACTTATTGTGACACACAATTTATACCAAGCACAAAAAGTATATGAAGATTTAGTGGCGTTACTTGGTGAAAAAGATGTTTGGCTATATCCGGTAAATGAATTGATAGCATCGGAAGTTGGTGTTGCAAGTCCAGAATTGAAGGCGCAACGTATTGAAGTGTTAAATCGCTTAGCTGCGGGAGAGAATGGGATTATTGTAGCGCCAGTTGCAGGGCTGCGTAGGTTTTTACCAATAAAAGAATTATGGAAGCAAAGGCAAATTGAAATCAATCTAGGGCAAGAGATTGATTTAGATGCACTCTTGCATACCTTACATCATATTGGCTACGAGCGTAAGTCGATGGTAGAAGCTCCAGGAGAGTTTAGTTTGCGCGGGGGAATATTAGATATTTACCCATTAACTGAAGAATTACCATTTCGTATTGAATTCTTTGATACACAGGTTGATTCTATTCGATTATTTGATGTGGAAGAACAGCGCTCTCAAGATAAAAGGGAAAGTGTTCGGTTTGGTCCGGCAACAGAGTTTTTATTTTCACAGGAAGAATTGAAATCGGGAATTAAGCATCTTGAAGAAGGTTTGACTAAGACGATGCAAAAGCTTTCCGATGATAAATTAAAGACTGCTGTGCTTGAGACGGTTAGTCATGAAATTGAAATGTTGAAAAACGGGCAAAGTATAGAACAAATGTTTAAATATTTATCTATTTTCTATAAAGAACCTGCTAGTCTGATAGATTATTTACCAGAAAACGGTGTTGTAATTTTAGATGAGATTTCCCGTATTCAAGAAACAGCATCACATCTTGAAACAGAAGAAGCGGAATGGTATATCTCACTTCTTGGCGAAGGAACAATTATTCAGGATTTATCTTTCTCGCACTCATTTGAGGAGTTTCTTCACAATAAAAAAAGAAGTTTTGTATATTTAACGTTATTCTTACGCCATATAGCACACACACATCCTCAAAATATTGTGAATGTGACATGTAAAACGATGCAAGATTTCCACGGACAGATGCAGTTGTTAAAAACTGAAATTGATAGATGGAATGAAGGGCATTTTACGACCGTTGTGCTTGGAACAGATGATGAACGTGTAAAAAAACTACAACATATTTTAAGTGATTATGATATTGATGCAGACATTGTAGAGGCCACAGATGTCTTATTGCCTGGAAGGTTACAAATTGCTGTAGGTGATTTACATGCAGGCTTTGAAATGCCGATGCAAAAGTTTGTTGTCATTACTGAAAAAGAGCTTTTTCATAAGAAGGTTAAAAAATCACAACGTAAGCAAAAGTTATCTAACGCTGAACGTATTAAAAGTTATTCGGAATTAAAAGTTGGAGACCATGTAGTTCATGTAAATCATGGTATAGGTAAATTTTTAGGTATTGAGACATTAGAGATTAATGGTGTTCATAAAGATTATTTAAATATTAAATATCAAGGTAATGATAAGTTATACGTTCCAATTGAACAAATTGATCAAGTGCAAAAATACGTAGGGTCTGAAGGTAAGGATCCAAAAGTTTATAAATTAGGCGGAAATGATTGGAAGAAGGTCAAAACGAAAGTTGAAAAATCTGTACAAGACATTGCAGATGACCTAATTAAATTATATGCCGAGCGTGAAGCTTCGAAAGGTTATGCATATACACCAGATACGGCAGAACAACAGGAATTTGAATCTTCTTTCCCATATCAAGAGACAGAGGATCAATTACGTTCTATTGAAGAGATTAAGAAAGATATGGAACGCGGACGTCCGATGGATAGGCTTCTTTGTGGCGACGTAGGATATGGAAAGACTGAAGTAGCTATTCGTGCAGCATTTAAAGCAATTATGGATGAAAAACAAGTTGCGATTTTAGTACCGACAACAATCCTTGCGCAACAACACTATGAAACAATTCGAGAGCGTTTTCAAGATTATCCGATTAATATAGGGTTACTAAGTAGATTCCGCACACGAAAACAACAAAATGAAACGATTAAAGGTTTAAAAGATGGAACGGTAGATATTGTAATCGGAACGCATCGTATTCTATCTAAAGATGTTACGTATAAAGATTTAGGACTTCTCATTATTGATGAAGAACAAAGATTCGGCGTTACACATAAAGAAAAAATTAAACAATTGAAAGCAAATGTTGACGTGTTAACATTAACGGCAACTCCGATTCCACGTACACTTCATATGTCTATGCTTGGTGTGCGCGATTTATCTGTTATTGAGACACCACCAGAGAATCGTTTCCCAGTACAAACATATGTAGTAGAGTATAATCCAGCGTTAATGCGAGAAGCGATAGAGCGAGAGTTGGCAAGAGGCGGTCAAATTTACTTCCTATATAACCGTGTGGAGGATATTGAAAGAAAAGCAGATGAAATTTCGATGTTAGTTCCAGATGCTCGTGTAACATACGCACATGGGAAAATGAATGAAGGTGAATTAGAGTCTGTTATGCTATCGTTTTTAGAAGGGCAGCATGATGTTCTTGTAAGTACAACAATTATCGAGACGGGTGTAGATATTCCGAATGTAAATACATTAATTGTATTTGATGCAGATCGTATGGGATTATCGCAGTTGTATCAGCTTCGTGGGCGTGTTGGACGTTCTAATCGCGTCGCGTATGCCTACTTTGCATACAAACGTGATAAAGTGTTATCGGAAGTTGCAGAGAGGCGTCTGCAGGCAATTAAAGAGTTTACAGAGCTTGGATCTGGTTTCAAAATTGCGATGAGAGACTTATCAATTCGTGGTGCGGGTAATCTGTTAGGGGCAGAACAACATGGATTTATTGATTCTGTCGGATTTGATCTATATTCTCAAATGTTAAAAGATGCAATTGAGCAACGTAGAGGAACAGATGGAGTTGAAAATACGGTTAATGTTGAAATTGATTTAGAAGTAGATGCATATTTACCGGATGCGTATATTTCAGATAGTAAACAAAAAATTATGATGTATAAACAATTTAGAGGTATTTCTGCAATTGAAGATATTGAAGAGTTGCAGGAAGAGATGATCGACAGATTTGGTGATTACCCACAAGAAGTTGGTTATTTATTACAAATTGCAAACATTAAGGTGTTGGCGATGAAAGAACAAATTGAGTTAATTAAGCAAAATAAGTTTGAAGTAACATTTCTGTTTTCTGAACAAGCGAGCCAAAATATAGATGGTGGAAAATTATTCATGCTAGGAAGTAGTTTTGGTCGTATGATCGGTCTTGGTATGGAGGGGTCACAATTGAAAATTGTGATGAAAACGAATGGATTAGAGACATCGAAATGGTTAACAATTGCTGAAAATTTATTAAAAGGCTTACCAGATGTAAAAAAAGAAGTAATAAATGCCTAATATAAGATAAAAAATACAATTCGACGTGCATAGAAGAACTAATGTGTAAAATACTATGTTTAATAGTTGGTGATTTTTACATGAACAGGTAAATTCACCACTTTGATCATCAGTAGAAAGTGAGGCAGCATTAGAATGAAAGCAACTGGAATCGTACGTCGAATTGATGATTTAGGCAGGGTAGTAATCCCAAAGGAAATTCGTAGAACTTTACGTATTCGAGAAGGGGACCCATTAGAAATATTTGTTGATCGCGATGGAGAAGTCATTTTAAAGAAATATTCTCCGATTAGTGAACTAGGTAATTTTGCAAAAGAATATACGGAAGCTTTATATGATAGCTTAGGACATAATGTGCTTGTATGCGATCGTGATTCTATTATCGCAGTAGCAGGCGTATCTAAAAAAGAATACTTAAATAAAAGTGTTGGCGATTTAATTGAGAAGACAATGGAAGAGCGCAAGTCTGTAATTATGACAGATGAAAGTGAAATTTCAATTATTGATGGAGTAACAGAAAAAGTTAGCTCCTATACAATTGGCCCGATTGTTGCGAATGGGGATCCAATTGGAGCTGTTGTTATCTTCTCTAAAGAGGCTATTATAAGTGAAGTAGAGCATAAGTCAGTAAATACAGCTGCAAGCTTTTTAGCGAAACAAATGGAGCAGTAGTGAAGTGTAATTTCTATAAGTAGCAATCTTTCCTAATTATGATATTTCTATTTGAGAAATTAACTATTTGGAGATATAAGCAATGAATGAAGGTAGCGCTTTGCTACCTTTTTTCATTGAGTATTTTTGCTGTTGAAAGAAGTCAGTGAATGTAAGGAATATGAAGGAGAGACAGTTTTTCTTTGTGATATAATACGAGGGGTGAGAATAGAAAAAGGAGTTTTCTTGTATGGAAGCGAAGAAGTACCAAGCCTTTTGGCGTGGGGCTATTATATTAACAATCGCAAGTTTTGTTACAAAGGTATTAAGCGCTTTTTACCGTATTCCATATCAAAATATAGCGGGTGATGTTGGTTTTTATATTTACCAACAAATTTATCCATTTTATGGATTTTGTTTAATTTTAGCCACTTATGGGTTTCCCATTATTATTTCAAAAATGGTCGCAGAAAGATTAGAACGAGGAAAACAAAAAGAAGCAGAAGAAATTATTTGTGTATCTTTTTGGTTTTTATTAGGAATTGGATTTATAGGTTTTTTCACATTATTCTTTGGGGCCGAAACAATTGCATCGGCTATGGGCGATATACATTTAGATAAATTATTACGTGTTATTTCGTTTTCATTCCTACTAATGCCATTTTTATCTGTAGCGAGAGGATATTTTCAAGGATTCAATAATATGATGCCGACGGCTGTTTCGCAAGTAATTGAACAAGCGATTCGTGTTTCTATTATTGTATTTTTATCACTATTCCTTATTGCTCATGGATTTGATTTATATACAGTTGGTGCGGGTGCTATGCTAGGTTCAATTGCAGGCGGGCTTATTGGGATTATCGTACTTTTACTTTATATGCGTCATGATTTCCATGCGATTTTCTTTAAAAGTTGGAAGAGAATTGGAGATAAAAAAAGGATTATTCGAATCCTCTTTTGGCAGGGATTAGCGATTTGTGTTAGTAATTTAGTCCTTATTTTTATACAAATGGCGGATTCTATTTCCTTTTATACTTTGCTTATTCGTGCGGGAGAGCAAGTTGAAAATGCGAAGGTACTAAAAGGTGTTTATGATAGAAGTATCCCGCTTATGCAATTAGGTACTGTTGTGACAACTTCTTTCTCATTGTCACTTATTCCTATTATTACAGCGGCGAAAGAAAGAGGAGATCTTTCATTTATTCAAGAAAAGGTAAAGTTAGCAATGAAAATAACATTTGTTATTGGATTTGCAGCTGCTATTGGATTAACTTGTATTATTCAACCTACGAATATTATGTTGTTTGAAAATAGTGATGGATCAGATGTGTTATCGATTTTATCTTTATCTATTTTATTTAGTTCATTGTCAATTACAACTGCTTCTATTTTGCAAGGAGTGGGACAAACATTAAAACCAGCAATATTCGTTGTATTTGGAGGTTGTTTGAAGCTAGCTTTAAACTATATATTAATGCCGTATTTTGGTGTAAAGGGAGCTGCAATTGCAACTTTAGTTGCGCTTATTGTAATTGCCTTGCTAAATAGTGTGTTACTTATGCGAGCTGTATCGGAGCCGCTTATTGATAGGCGGAATATGTTAGGTGTGGCTATTAGCGGTATCGGTATGGGGTTTGTATTAATAATCTTTATGCGTATATTGCGAATGTCTGGATTAGTAATTGATACAGGACATAGAGGGATTGCGACGCTTGAAGCGCTGTTAGGTGTAGCTATCGGCGGATTAGCATATATGTTTTTAATTTTAAAATTACGTGTATTTACAAAAGAAGAATTAGGAACCGTTATGAAACAAGAGAAAAAAGAAGGTTCATTGAAGAAGAGTGGATAGAGGTGACTGGTTGTGAGTGGAATTATTACTATTTTAGGATTAGGTGCTGGTGAGTTAGATCAGTTAACGATGGGCGTATATCGAAAGATAAAAGAAGCGGACCATATGTTTGTTAGAACGAAGGAACACCCAGTTATAGAAGAATTGGAGCAAGAAGGTATAAAGTATACAGCCTTTGATAATGTATATGAGGCACATGATACATTTGAAATCGTATATGAAACAATCGCGAATACATTGCTAGAACAAGCGAAAGGTGCAGAAATTATTTATGCTGTTCCAGGTCATCCGCTTGTAGCAGAAAGAACAGTTCAGCTACTTTTGGAAAAAGGAGAAGTAGCAAATATTGAAGTGCGAATTGAAGGTGGACAAAGTTTCCTTGATCCAATGTTTGCAAGTCTAAAAATTGATCCGATTGAAGGATTCCAATTAATTGATGCTACATCATTTGAAAGAGGACAATTAGAATTACGTCAACATTTAATCTTTTGCCAAGTGTATGATGCGTTCGTTGCTTCAGATGTGAAACTGATGTTAATGGAGATGTTGCCAGATGATTATGAAGTGTATATCGTAACAGCTGCAGGAACTTCATTTGAGCAAGTAAAAAAGGTACCGTTATACATGTTAGATCATGAAACGGAGTTAAATAATTTAACGAGTGTATATGTACCCCCGGTTAAGGAACGTGCGTCTTTGTATCAGCAGTTTGATGTGCTTAGAGCAATTATTGCGGAACTGCGTGGACCGAATGGTTGCCCGTGGGATAAAAAGCAAACTCATCAATCTTTAAAGAAATACTTAATTGAAGAAGCGTATGAAGTGCTAGAAGCAATTGATGAAGAGGATGATGATCATTTAGTAGAAGAACTGGGTGATATATTATTACAAGTTATGCTTCATGCTCAAATTGGAGAGGATGAAGGTTGGTTCTCTATAGATGATATTATTCGGACTTTAGCTGAGAAAATGGTTCGTCGTCATCCGCATGTGTTTGGGAATACGGATGTAAATAATGCTGATGAAGTGATTGCAAATTGGGAAGAAATTAAAAAACAAGAAAAGGGATTCGTGAAAGAATCTGTTTTAGCGGGTATTCCAAAAAGCTTGCCACAGCTAATGCGTGCTTATGAAATTCAGAAGAAAGCTGGAAAGGTTGGATTTGATTGGGTTGATGTGCAGCCGATGATAGAGAAGGCCTTAGAAGAATGGCAAGAATTCCAACAAGAAGTTGTAAACATGGATGAGAAAAAGATGCTAGGTGAATTTGGTGATTTACTATTTGCATTTGTTAATATAGCTCGTCATTATAAATTAGATCCAGAAGAAGCGTTACGTTCAACTAATGAGAAATTTATGGCTCGCTTTTTATACATGGAAGCAAATGTAGCTGAAATGAATAAGGAAATGCAAGATTTATCATTAGAACAGTTAGATATTTTATGGGAAGAGGCAAAACAAACAGAGCGTTAATAGGGGGATTTGATATGCGTCTAGATAAATTTTTGAAAGTATCACGTTTAATTAAAAGAAGAACATTAGCAAAAGAAGTGTCTGACCAAGGAAGAATTTCGATTAATGGCCAAGTGGCAAAAGCGAGTTCAGATGTGAAGGTAGAGGATGAATTAACAATTCGTTTCGGGCAAAAAATAGTAACTGTGAAAGTAAATGAATTGAAAGAAACAACTAAAAAAGAAGATGCAGCAAACATGTATAGTCTCGTTCGGGAGGAAAAAGTGAAAGCGGAAGAAGGCTTGTTCTAAAATAGGTTATCCCTTCATACATTACTATTAGCTAGTATAAAGCTATGGGGGGATTTTCGTGAATAATGGTTACTCACCTATGTCTTCTAATCAACAAAATGTTTCTGTAGAGCATGATATTATCATGCGTGGCAGGCGTGTAATCGATATTACTGGTGTAAAGCAAGTAGAGAGTTTTGATAGCGAAGAGTTTTTACTTGAGACTGTAATGGGTTTTTTAACAATTCGTGGTCAAAATTTGCAAATGAAGAATTTAGATGTAGAAAAGGGTGTTGTATCAATTAAAGGGAAAGTTCATGAAATGCTGTATATTGATGAGAACCAAGGGGAGAAAACTAAAGGCTTCTTTAGTAAGTTGTTTAAATGAGCCTAACAATTCAGTTGTATACAATGCTTTCAATGATTGGAATGGGTGCTTGGATTGGTGCTTCTTTAGATACATACCAACGGTTTTTAAAACGCCAAGAGCGTAAACGTTGGCTTGTATTTATACAGGATATACTATTTTGGATTGTCCAAGCATTATTCGTTTTTTATGTATTACTGCGTGTGAATGAAGCCGAACTACGTATATATGTATTTTTGGCATTACTATGTGGTTTTGCAGCATATCAAAGCTTATTGAAAGCACTATACATGAAGATGTTAAATTTTCTCATCTATATTTTTGTGCAAACAACACAATTTTTTGTTCGAATTATACAGCTACTCATGATAAAACCTGTTATTATTATAGCGCAGCTATTTATTGCATTTATATTATTCTTATTTCGTATACTGCTTTCAATTGGACATGTGTTATGGAAAATGGTGATTTGGATATTACTTTTCATATGGAAAGTTTTTTTCTCGCCTGTTCGATTTATTGCTTCGCTCATATGGAAACTTCTCCCTAATCGTGTTAAACTTTTTATAATGAAGCATGTAGGGTTCCTGCAATATGTAGCAAAATTGAAGGGACATATCTTCCAATTATGGGAGCGTATAAAAAAGAAGTTAGGGGGACCTCGGAAATGAGGGAACTGAGACAAAGAACAATCGAAAAACAGAGTCCAAATCCTGTTAAAGAACATATAATACAAACGGATGAGAACAGGAAGCGACTTTATCGCCGTTTAGCGGTTTTTCTTGTCTTTACTTTTACAATTATTGCTAGTATTAGTGTGACGTTTTATCAACAAAACAGTTCCATTAAAGCAAAAGAAGCAAAAGTTAAGGACATGAAAAAAGAACTGGATTCATTAACGAAAAAAGAAAAGAATCTAAAAGATGAAGTTCAAAAGTTGAATGATGAAGAGTACGTTTTAAAGATTGCTAGAAGGGATTATTTCTTCTCCGGAAAAGGGGAGATAATTTTTCCTGTTTCTAAGTAGAGTATGTCTTATTGACACTACATTTTAGGATTATATATAATAAAGTAAAATTTGACTTTTTAACCACTAAGGAGGAGCATTTTTTTTATGTCAATCGAGGTAGGCAGCAAGTTACAGGGTAAAGTAACAGGTATTACAAATTTTGGGGCTTTTGTGGAGCTGCCAGAAGGCTTAACAGGTCTTGTTCATATTAGTGAAGTTGCTGATAATTATGTGAAAGATATTAACGATCACTTAAAAGTAGGCGACCAAGTAGAAGTAAAAGTTATCAATGTTGAAAAAGATGGCAAAATTGGCCTATCTATTAAGAAAGCGAAAGAACGTGAAAAAACAGAAGGAGATCGTCCGCGTGGTGAATACCAACGTGGTGGTGATCAACAACGTTCTGGACGTCCACAACGTAATAATCGTTCTTCCAACAGAGATAACCGCGGTGGCGGTAACGAACGCGCTCCAAAAGAAACATTTGAGCAAAAGATGGCACGCTTTTTAAAAGATAGTGAAGATCGTTTAACTTCTTTAAAGCGTAACACAGAATCTAAACGTGGTGGCCGTGGCGCACGTCGCGGATAATAAGTCCGTTTAATTCTTAACATATAGAGAGGTACCCAGAGTAATTACTCGGGTACTTTTTTATGTGAGAGAATATATTTTTAAAAAAGTTTTTGAGATGTGTTGACTTTAAAACATATCTGATGTAAGATACTAATTGTCCGTTAAATACGACGACATGGCGGTGTAGCTCAGCTGGCTAGAGCGTACGGTTCATACCCGTGAGGTCGGGGGTTCGATCCCCTCCGCCGCTATATTTAATTTAACGGCCCGTTGGTCAAGTGGTTAAGACACCGCCCTTTCACGGCGGTAACACGGGTTCGAATCCCGTACGGGTCATCTAAAAAGATCATGCAAATTTGCATGA
>NZ_JBALMG010000116.1:0-3006 GCF_036963225.1 Bacillus sp. JJ783
CTTATCATGGCTATAACTCCTTACTTGAAATCATACAGCCTTATCATGGCTATAACTCTTTACTTGAAATTACATAGCCTTATTGTGGCTGCAACTCCTTATCTTTAATTAGACATAGCTCTATTGTGGCAACAATTTAGTAATTTATGAAACGTTATAGCTATATGATGGCTACAACTCTTAAAAAATGAAACGAGCATGCCCTGATCATTATCCTTCTAAAAAAAAAATTATTCTATATGATTTTATGATAAACGTTGATATAAAGCCATTTCATAAAATATGATTGAAAACTCGATTAAACCATTATAGCTATATGATGGCTACAACTGTCATCATAAAAACTCACACAATTCCTTATATACCAATGGTTACAGCGGTTTTTTATATAATTTAAGTTGTTTTGAAAACATGAAACGCTATAGCTATATGACGGCAGGAAATATGAAATGAAATGAAACGTTTATAGCGGTATGATGGCTACAACTTTTCAAGTAAAAGCAAAGCTACACCCCTATATAACAACGTTTATGTGGTATTTACAAAATATTATTATTCAACCAAAACATGAAACGTTATAGCTATATGATGGCTACAACTGTAAAACGAAATCAGCGAAAAACCCTATTAAATCAATGCTTAATAAAGATTTACCACAATTTATACCACGTTTCATATTTACTAAACTTCATAGACCTATGGTGGCAACAAACTTTTTTTCATGAAACGTCAAACCCCTTGTCGCACAAGGGATTGAGGCACGTTTCATTTTTTTGTTTTTCCTCTTAAAGGGACAGATTTCACCAGCATTCGATTTGATATAATCAGAAATGTAATTCTATACCTAATTGTGGGGAAAACTGCAACTTAAAATAAAAGGAGGTGAAAAAGATGGCAAAACCTTTCGTTATAAAGAACAAACGTAGTTTGAATGGTGAAACAACAACACCGGTAATTGTAACAATTAAATCATGGCAAAAGTTAGTAGAAGCTTTGGAAGGTAAGTATTACAGTTTTAAAGATACTTATTTAGAAGACATTGTGAAGTCAATGTCCTATGAAGAACGAATTGCAGATGAAGAGGGGTTTGTTGAACAAGCAAAGCCATCTTTTTCACTGAAAATGAAAAAAGTTTTAGATAAAGTAAGTGTATTTGATAAAAATGAGGGCAGAAAACATAAGCTATATGGTATTACAAATGCTGATTTAGAAGTATTTCTATTTCTTCATAAAAAATGTAATACATATGGTGAGCTTTCGCATGTATCGATCCACATGCTTTGGGAAGATTATAAAAATTATAAAGAAGCATTTGCACATATTCACCACTCACAATTTTATGTGGCTTTGAAGAAGTTAAGTTTCCATAACATCATTACAATTGAAAATGAGTACAGTGGTAAATATAAGATTACCTTAACTGATTTCATGAATAAGGAAACAAATAAAGCAAATGCATATACATTTATCAGCCCGATAGTATTTACCAAAGAATTCTTTGAGTTATCCATTGCAGCTAAGAAACTATTCATGGATGTAGCAATGCAGCAGAAACGCGAAACTACCCTGAAACGTTCTTTATTTAAAGTTGATGAACAAGGAAACTCAACTCACTTTGGCGGTATGTATCGTTACTTACATAAGAAATACCCACATCAGATTCGTGCTGTACTTGAGGAATTAGAAACAAAACTTTCTGCTACTGGATCTCCTTTATTTAAAATTTGCAAGTTAGAAAAAGGGAAGAAGAATAAAAAGCAATACACAACATTGCATTTATCTGTACATCCTGATTTCTTATGCGCGAAAGAAGAAGGAGCAGAATACCGTGATCCATTTACACCACGAGATACATATAAGCGTAAAGTTAAATTCATTGAGAACTTGTTAGTTGAAATGAATATTGCTGAATTTGCAAAGGATATGAACCAATTCATTAACGTTTTAAAACACTCTTGTCATCGTCAAATTCGCCAAGTAGTTCGTGGCTTACGAGAAATGATTGATCGACAAGAAGGTTATCCTAAAAAGCTTGTTTATACACTAAGTAAATTATTAAAGCAATCTTCTCAATATCGTGTATTAGACACAGCTGCTAAAACTGGTATTTATCCTTTAATTACACACAATGTACCTAAACATGATCAAGAAGAGGCCATTTTTAAATTTGGTACTCATTTTGCTATATACTCTTTACGCAATGTTCAAAAGCTATTCCGTAAAGCGCATGACCTGCTGCATGCGAAACATGCTGTACCTGTAACTATAGATGCTTATCATCGTAATTACATGCAGTATCAAGAGGAATCACTATTTAGAAAATATGCTTATGAGCAAGGAGTAAATATTAACGCATATACAGCATTAGAAATTGAAATTCGCGAACTATTAAAGTCTAGTGGGCATAAAGGAAATCAAATCCCTAGCGATATTCGTGAACTGTTCATTGAAAAAATTGATAAATTGCCGAAGGAAAAGATTCGTGTAATTGAGGTCCCTGAAGACTTTGATTTAATTCAGTTTCTACAGTCCTTAGAAGCATATTACCGTTCAACTAGTGAAGTACCGCATACGGTCGATCAGCTGCTTCCAGCAATATAAAGATACAGCTCTCTATTTTTGAAAAAACAAAAGTGGAGGGCTATTCGTATTGGAGATAACATGTGGAATGCATTACTTCAAACAAAACAGAGAGAAAGTTTTCAATCTTAATGATTACGACTCTCTATTTTTTATGCAATTACATACATTGCACGTGAAACAAAATGAGATATTCACAATTTCCGAGTTGAAGAATCTGAATTTTTAATTACTTTATGCCGTTTCATCTACAAAAAAGCATAAATATTTTTTATTATTCTGTTGATATCTTAATAATTTTGACCTGATGTGTATAATAGAAAGCTTTAAGTACTGTTCTTATCATGTTCTACCTCTAAATCTACTTAAAATCAGAAAAAATTCTGTTAGTTATGTTTAAAAAGTGGATTCTGTTCCTAACTATGA
>NZ_JBALMG010000116.1:3024-3348 GCF_036963225.1 Bacillus sp. JJ783
CAATTTGTTAATAAATTGTGTGTAGGTTTTAAGAAATGTGGAAAGTTTGTTCGTAAGTCAGCGAAATTTGCATTTATTATTTATTCATTCACTCGCATCAAATTAACGATGATTATATGTAGTTTTTATATACCTACTTTACGATATTTTGTAGTTTTTAATCATCATCCAGCTCATTAAGTACGTTCCCAGTATTTACTTTTTATGATTTTTTGCGGCTAGAGTAATTATGAACCCTTAGCACAGCAATGTTTTAACACTATTTTCCCTCTGTATAAAAGTATTATCTTTTTTCTTTATATATATTAAAGATATATATTATAT
>NZ_JBALMG010000117.1:0-18829 GCF_036963225.1 Bacillus sp. JJ783
ATTTCAATTTTAAATAAAATAAATACTTAATTAGTTTATTGATTTTGTATAGATTTTTTAGATTAAAAGACGACTAATGTAAAGTCGTCTTTTGTTTTTCTTATAATAAAATGAAAGTAAACTAATATTCAAAAGTTTACTTTCATGTTTTAGGTCTAAGGAAAGGGAAATTAGAAGGGGCTAGTTCCTTGTTGGGGGGGGGAGGTTGATAGAATGATAAGATGTTTAGGGTCATATGAACAAGAACTGGCCTGTGTGTAGCAACGGAACTAAAAGAGGCAAAAAGCAATAGCGGACATTCCAAATGACCCTAAAAAGGGTAAAACCAGCAATTAAATGACGAAACGCAAATTGCCCAAAAACAGGAAAATAATATTCGTTTTTTATACAACATTAAAGGGTTTGACCGGAATCATATTGAAAAGGTTAGGATTCTCTCTTTTAACTGACTACTTTTGTCAGGGTTGACGTTTTAAAATGAAAGGGACAACTAATTAAGGAGGCGACCAACGATGGTCATGACATTGGAGCAATTTCGCGAAATTTTGGATGAGAATCGTCGTTTAACCATTCGAACAATTGCGGCTTTTCCTGAAGACAAGTTATTCACCTTTGCACCGGTCGAACCGCTGCGGCCATTCTCAAAAATGATTTTAGAGATACTAGATATTGAACGCGGATATATACGCGGTATCGCTCTCGGTGAATGGGAATATAGCCAACCTTTTGCTGGTGTTTCGACCAAAGAGGAACTTTTAGACGGTTGTCATGAAACAAAGGAGGTTGTACAAAAATGGTGGCCAAAAATCACTGAGGAACGGTTGCACACCGTAGAAAAAGATCCCTTTTTTGGTGGCGAAATGAGTCATTTCGAACGTCTACATTATGCGTTGGAAAATGAAATCCACCATCGAGGCCAAGGTTTTATTTACTTACGGTTACTTGGGATTGAACCGCCAGCGTTTTGGGATCGATAATAAAAAGGGACAACATTTTCATTTAACCCGGATTCGTTCCGTTTTTTTTTATACCGGGGGTACCGCCACATCGCTATCAAGCTAAGCTTATGCAAAGTCAATTTTAGGGGTTCTGGTGCAAAGATTGCATTTATTTGAAAGAGGTATATAGATTCCTAATGAAATCTATTCTTATGCAGCCATTCCGAATAGTTGATGAATAAACTTTATTTCATTTTGGACAGACTTGTCCCGTAAAATAAGTTGGCCTTTTTTAATGATATGCATGGCTTCTATTCCAGAAAGAATGGATGTAGCTGTGGAGAAAGATTTAAGACCTAGCATAGAACGGATTCGCTTCTTTATAAAGCGATGATCTTGTTCTACAATGTTATTAAGGTATTTCACCTGCCTTATTTGGATGCCCACAGGCATCTTTTTCTCTTTCTTCAACTCTTGAATCGCTATTGGATAGGCCTGGTTTTTGTCCACTGTAATCACACGGGGCTTTGAAACATGAAAAGACTGCAAAGCTTTCTTGAAAAAAAGCTTTGCAGCCCTATGATCTCTTGTTTTGCTTAAATGAAAATCAATTGTATTTCCTTTTGAATCAACAGCACGATATAGGTACATCCATTGACCTTTGACTTTCACATACGTCTCATCGACTCGACAAGAATCATTGGTTGACTTAAGATGACGTCGTACGCGCTTATCTAATTCGGGACCATATTGATGAACCCATCGCATGATAGTTGTATGAGCAAGGGATAGCCCACGTTCTTCCATCATTTCGACTAAATCACGAAAACTGAGGTTGTACCGTAGGTACCATCTCACGGTTAATAAAATAATATCCGGTTGATAATGTTTCCACTTAAATAGATTTTGCTTTTCCATACCAATCACATCCTTTTTTAGAGTACTAGTATCAGTATGTCCAAGTTTAGGAGGTTACTTACAAGCGTTTTGGAGTGTTTGCACCAGAACCAGAACTTGTGAGTGTAGAATTTGATAATTTTTTTGATGCGTATGATCATTTAGAGCAAGAATTAAAACAAGTTATTTCAAAAGAAGATAAGAATCCTTCATTGCTACATACCAGACTTGATAAGCTTCAGAAGAAAATTGAAAATGTAAATGACTTAATAAAAGTATTGGAAAATGCTCGTTAATAAATGTTTTTCTTTATTATATAGAAATTATACATTAAAAACACCTTAGAGATAATGCGTATTGCGAATGTGAGATTGGTTACGAATAGAATTACTGATACTTTTTACGAGAGAGCACTTACTGAGGAGTGCTCTCTTTTTAGTAGTCAAATAACAAGAAAAAAAGAAATACAAAAGAACATTTCTACTGAGATTTTATATTCACTGTTGGATACTGATTTACCTGTATACCTTTGGTCAGCTACATGTGATTCAGCTTGGTCCTTCCATACCACTCAAAAATCCAGTTAAAAAAAAAGAGGGAGAAGGCATTTTTTATTGAAGTTTGTTTATAATAGCTTTTTAATCTGTTAGGGGGGATCGTAAAGTAGACTATTAATCTCTTTGATAATTTTAATTTCCCTTATAGTACAGGGCATGCTGTATTAAAAAAATTTAATTTTGAAAGGAGAATCAATAAATATGAGCACGAAAAAAAGAATAGGGAATAAGTTATTACTTGTCAGTGCAATTTGTGCGATAACTATTCCTTCAGTTTCATATGCAGAGGAAGTAATTTTACCTAAAAATTCCGCGAGTTCTTCAATTTTGTATGAGGGACGGAATACGGATCTATTGAAAACAAGTTTATATCCCAATACATATAATAATCCGTTCAACCACCAATTTATTTCGACATTTAAGGAAACAAACACAAAAATAAAAAAAATAGACAATACTGAAAATGAAAATCCTGTTATATCTACTACCCTTTCATTTATCCGTTATATGCATACTGAAGATTATAAATCTGCATTTGATTTAACTTCTCGATCATTACAGAAAATAATATCCGAAAAATGGCTGAAGAGCTATTGGAAGGAACTCCCTACGCAATTTCAAGCAGGTTCTTTTATGGGAATTGGAGAGGTAACACAAAAAGAGACAAATTCCGTTCATACAAACGTAGAGATTAAATTAGTTTTTGAACAATTTACAGTACCTTTACTAATTAAACTAGATCCATCTGGAAAAATAGATGATTTTCAACTCAGCATGTCGTTTAGTCCTGTTGCAGAGCGCCCATCATATAGTAAGCCTGAATCATTTGTTGATAAAGAAGTAGTGGTTGGAAGCGGTGCGTTTCCATTATCAGGAACATTGTCTGTTCCGAAGGGAAAGGGTCCTTTCCCAGCGGTTATTCTTGTTCAAGGATCTGGAGCAACCGATCAGGATGAAACAGCGTTTGCTTTAAAACCATTTCGCGATTTAGCTGAAGGTCTTGCCTCGAAAGGAATTGCTGTCCTTCGCTATAATAAACGAACTTATGAACATGGATTGAAAACACAATTCAGTCCTTTTTATACAGTTGATAAAGAGACAACAGATGATGCTCTTTTTGTAACTCATTTTCTTCAAAATGAACCTATGATAGATAAGAATCAAATTTATATTCTTGGTCATAGTCAAGGTGGAATGATGCTTCCGAAAATGATCGAAAAAGACCAAAATCAAAATATTGCTGGGGCAATCGTGATGGGAGGACCAGCCCGTACAATCCAAGACGTTGTTTTAGATCAATTTGAGTATCTATTTTCTATTGGAGCAATGAAACCTGAAGAATATAAATTTTATAAATCGCAATTTGAAATATTAAATGATCCCAATTTCTCTAGTCAGAATCCTCCAAAAGATTTTTATTTAGGATCACCAGTATTTTGGGATTCGATCCGTAAAATTAAAGCAGCAGAAATGTCAAAAGAACAAAAGACACCGCTTCTTATTATTCAAGGGGAAAGAGACTATCAAGTTCAATCAAAAATCGAAATTCCTCTTTGGAAAGAACAATTAAAAGAGCGAGATAACGTTGATTATCGACTATATCCAAAGTTAAATCACTTCTTCACAGAAGGAGATGGGGAGTTAAGTAAACCGGATGAATATTATAGTCCTGCAAATATTCCTGAGTATGTTATAAATGATATTGCTGATTGGGTGCAAAGAAGATCGAAATAAAATGAGCAGCCATAGAATTGAAAAATCAAGGGGTTTCTAACAAATCTTATGAAGTGTTGAGAATAGAACTAGAACCAAAAAAGAAAATGAAACAATGTATTACGCGTCAAAAGAAAGAAGAATTCCAAGAAAAAAAACGACAAATGAAAATTCAAAAGCGAAAAGCAAAACATCGTGGAAGATAAAAGGTCATCCGCTAAATTTAGCGGATGACCTTTTACCTTGAGAATTTAATTCCATTTACATGAATAATGTTCTTTAAAGTTAATCATGTGGTTAATTGAAGGGTTTACAGACTATAAAAGAAACCGTTTCTAAGTAGTAAAACAGGCTTTAAAAACCTAAACAAGAAGGGAGGAACATAAAAGTATGAATATATTTATGGCGTGGTTAGGGGTAGTAAAACATCGGAGGTCTGAAACTACTGAGGGTATTTCGTTAATGGTATTAGGGCTTATACTTATGATGTCCTTTTTAGCTTATGTAGGGGTTCCAGACTAGGGAGGTTGGTAAGAATTGGCGTATTTAATTTTAATATTTTTGTGTGCAGTTGGATTATATTTCTTAATTTTCGATAACCCTTATATAACTATATTCATTTTTTGGGGATTAATTTCTTAAGTTTCATGGAAATGTATTTGCAAACCCAAAATATGGTTGACAATTAAGGATTACATTTGTAATATAAACTTATAGATTACAAATGTAATACAAGGAGTGAAATTTTATATAATGAGAGAATTACCTAAAATATCGGAAGCTGAATTGGAAATCATGAAGGTTCTTTGGTCAAAATCTCCTCAAACAGCGAATGAAGTGATTAAAGTGCTAGAGGCAACAATGGACTGGAAACCAAAAACGATTCGAACGCTTATTAATCGATTAGTCCAAAAAGAAGCTGTTTCTTATCAGCAAGATAAAGGTCGTATGTATGCATATTATCCTTTAGTGTCGCAAGATAGTTATCTACAAGTAGAAACAAAATCCCTCCTAAAACGATTCTATGGTGCGGCATTTAAACCTTTACTTGTGAATTTCTTAAAAGAAGAAAAATTATCTTCAGAAGACATTAATGAACTTAAACGTATTCTGGATGAGAAGACTGAGGAAAATCAGAGGAAGGATAGATAATGATGATAGATATGTTTGTAAACGTCTATCTACCTCGATTTTTTGATTGGGTGATAGAAACATCCATTATGGCAAGTATATTAGTTGGTTTAATCTTATGTGTCAAAATCTTGCTTAGAAACAAGTTAACCCCGCGATGGCAGTACATGTTATGGATGATTTTAATTGTAAGACTTCTATTACCATGGTCACCAGATAGTTCCTACAGTATTTATTCCCTTCTTTCATATAGCCCTGGTGTGTCTGAGGTTTTTCAAAAGAATACTACTTCTGCTATACCACAAGAAAGCGTGTCAGAAGATAAAACGAATCATACAGTAACTACAAAAGAGGATAGTTACAAATCTAACTCCGTAAATGTAGTGAAAGAGAGTGATCAAACAGACAGTAATAAAAAGAAAGAAGATACTACATTTTCCGTTTATAAAGTCACTTTATATATTTGGATTTTTGGAGTTGTCATTCTAGCAATGATAACTTGTATTATGAATAGACGGTTATTTTCTTACATAAAAAAGCAACCAAATATTACGGATGAAAAAATTGTTGGGATTTTTGAGAACTGTAAAAAATCTATGGCAATTAAGAAGAAAATTCCATTACGGTTGGCTGGAAAAATCTCAAGTCCGACTGTTTTTGGATTCTTTCGCCCAAGAGTATTATTATCAAGCAGGCATATGAAAGTATTAAATGAGCAACAACTACAATATATTTTTTACCATGAGCTATCTCATATGAAACGAAGAGATATAGCTGTAAATTGGGTTATGTATAGTTTAATCATTTTAAATTGGTTTAATCCGATTCTTTGGTATGCCTATTCATGTATGCGAGAAGATCAAGAACTAGCCTGTGATGCATTTGCGCTCACTTTTATAGAATCAGAGGAACAAATTGCATATGGACATACAATTATTACTCTTTTAGAACATTATTCAAGTTATTATCAAGCACCGAATCTAGCTAATTTAAGTAGAAATAAACGAACGCTAAAAAGGAGAATTCTTATGATTAAGAAATTCCAGAAGAAACCCTATCGCTGGTCCGCTCTTGGAATTATTGCTATAGTTGCTGTTGCATCTATTTCCTTATTCAATGCACGTGCAGTAGAAGGAGATGAAAGGCAGAAGGGACAAGTGGTAGAAAAAAAGCAGAAATCTAAAGATGCTTTTCAAAATGCTGTAGATACGCTATTTGGTACAGAAGAAAATGCGAGAAAAGAATTCAGCTATTCAAACAGGGTATATGAAAAAAAGACAGATTATTTATATTTAGCTGAAAAGGCTTTAACAAAAGATGAGTTCGAACAGTACATAAAATTGTATAAAGAAATTCTTAATATACAGAAAAAAGGTGCTACGGGAAACTATGAATCCGATACATTATATTTTAAAGAAGAGCGTTTAACAAAAGCCGATCGTGAAAAATTATATGTACTTTATGAGCAATCAAAACCGTTTGATGACAAAGTATTCGAATCTTTAAATTACACGGTAAAGGAAGCGCAGCAACATGTTGATTTTCAAATTAAGAAGCCAACTTATACAATTGAAGGGTACAATCTTAAGGATGAAAAGGTAAATTATTTTATTAAGAGAAGGCCTGAATTAATTATTGAATTAGAATATACGAACGGAAAAGGAAACTATACAACTTATCAATCACAAATATTTGGAGAAAGTAAAGATCCGTTCCATGCTTTGTTTGTTGTAGAAGAAAATATTGAACAGTACGAATTAGAAGGAAATCAAATATTCTACGCTACTCATAACTCGGATAGTAATTTACAAGGTATGAAGATGATTGTTCCTGCAAAAGGAAAGAACAGTGCATATCAGATAGTCATCATAAATGATAGTTTAGACAATCCGGGGAAAGCAGTGTTCGATAGTAATGTGAATAAAGCGGAACTGGAAAAAATAATGCTTTCAATGCTGAAATAATAACATGATGTTTTGAAGGTTTATATCTTAAGAACACCTTTTCCGATTCTGGTGTGAAAATCATTTGATATTGCTAAATTTTCCTTTTTCATACCAATCACAAACCCTTTCTAGAATAATAGTATCAATATGTCCAAGATTTATAAATTCATTGCAATTATCCTGAAGTTTTTACACCAGAATTATTTACTTAGTGATGATGAATATGGTGTAAATCTGAATATAATATATAGATGAATAGTATATAAAGGAGCTCAACTCTTAATGGCAAGAAAATTATTAACACAAAGGTTTCCTTTTTTAATTCCTATTAGAATCAGACAGCGTAGGCTGTTTAAAAAAATAAGTGACCATCTTGAAGGGCATAAATTTTCAAAAACATTTGAGCAAAATCCATTACCTTACAGGATTTATAAACATAAATCTTTGCTTATTAGAAAGTTAGGTGATACGGATATACAGTTGCAATATAACAAAATCACCAATCTAAAGCTAGCCATCTGCAAAATAAACCAGGTTGTAATTAAACCGGGAGAAACATTTTCATTTTGGCATCTTGTTGGTAATTCCAGTGAAAAGGCTGGATATAAAGAAGGAATTATTCTAATGAATGGCGAAGCGATAAGGGGAATAGGCGGTGGTCTCTGTCAGTTAGGAAATCTTCTCTACTGGATGTTTCTTCATTCAGAGTTGGAAACAGTGGAAAGATATCGTCATAGTTTCGATCCATTTCCTGACTATGGACGTGTGATTCCATTTGGAACAGGCGCTACTTTGATGAATGGTATTATTGATCTCAAATTGAGAAACAATTCAAATATTTCCTATCAAGTCAATCTACATCTTGACGAAGAATACATCTACGGAGAAATCAGGGCATCCCAGTATCCTCCATATAAGTATTCTATCGTTGAAGAAGATCATCGTTTTGCAAAAAAAGTAGATGGTCAAGTATACAGACAAAATAAAGTTTATAAAAAAATAATTGATCGTGTCACAGGTAACTTAGTTGAAAAAGAACTAGTCATGGAAAATGATTGCTTAGTAAAATATGAAATAGATAATGAAATAATTGTGGGTTCTTTATAGACAAGGATTTTCACTTATCTAAAGATGTTTGAAAAAACTGCGTAGATATCTTTAAAATAAAATCTTCCAAGACAAAAAATATGGTTGAAGTGGATTTTTTTATGAAAATACTAAGTCGAATGTGAGCATTAAGTAGTATTTCATACAACACAATAGAAAGGGCCCTTTCTATTGTGTTTTTGAATAAGTAGTTGGTAAATCAAGGAGCCCGTGGAAGTAGTTTTGCAATTGTGCTTAGGTCATTTAGGTCATCATTAGGCATTTGTTTAAGCATGTACTTCAGGTATTTATATGGTATCAGCCCGTTTTCATTAAAAGAAAAAGAGGCTGGCCTGGGATATATACCAATTAAAATATAGACACTCAGTTTTCAACAAAGAGGAAAAAAGATTATATATTGGTGTAATTGTAAAGTTGGATAATGATTTGAATGCATGTATTCCGTTTCAATCATCATAATTTCATTGATGTGAAGTTATAATCATCAATTTAAATATATTACTCTCTATAATCATGGGTTAAGTTTTTTGTACAAGAATTTCATCTTGGGGGTAACCAATTTCGTTTTGGGGGTACTATAAAATTTTAGCTTGATGGCGATGTGGTGCTACCCCGATAAGAAGCAATAGTACCATTACTACGGCGTATTTATAATTCGGTTAGGTGAGATACACTAGAAGTACCGCAAGGATTCTTTATTTTTCGGTCCACTTGTAATAAACTTTTCAATTTTTGATAAAACGATGACTTTAAGGTAGTTAGTATTGGTTTGAATTGAAGTTTGATCAAAGTATTGCTGCAAGTATTGATTATATAAATAGAAGAAACCCACACACTTTGAAATAGTTTGATCAAAATGTGTGGGTTTTAATTTTGGATTCCTTAATTTTTTATAAAAAAGATTGATCATTTTATGTGGCCTACTTAAATAAACTCAGCTGTTTGTTTAACTATATCCCTTCATGATTAGCATATAAATTTCACTTTTTAAAAGAAATATTTTGTTCAATCGCCTAACAGAACAAGATAAAAAGCCTAACTCATATTAGTAATTTTTCCTGTTCCTGTTGATAAATATAAAAATACTGCCTAGCACACTTAATGAAAGCACAAAATATAACAATAAATCAGGTAGAAATTCTGAAGGAACAATATCTATCGATTGAAAAATAATAATAGCAATGATACCTAAAGATAGGATGTTATACAACACATTATTTGTTTTATATTGGATTTCTTTCCCTCTTTCGTCTTTTGCTTCATCACTTGATTGAAATTTTATTACATACATCTGACTGATGAATATTAAAACTAAAAATAAAGATTTTAACCACAACATATGTCTCACTCCTCCTGATAATCGAACACGTCAGTTATTGACTTTTCAAATATATTTGCAATTTTAAAAGCAAGAATTAGAGAAGGATTATATTTATTTTTTTCAAGAGTAGCGATAGTTTGACGACTAACCCCCACTCTTTTTGCCAGTTCTTCTTGAGTCCAACCTTTTTCTGCTCGACAAACTACAATTTTATTATGTAACAATAGCAACACCTCTTGAAAAGGTTGTAATGTATTTCTTACAATTAGTAAAGTATTTTTGACAAAATATTTTTTGTAATTAAACATACACACAAAAAATATCCCTTTATACAAAGGGATAAAGCGGTGCAACTTTCTTTAAAACGGTACGACTTTATTTCAAAGGTACAGTTAGATTTGAAATTTTCAAGAACTTCATGAAGATATTAGGTTTTTATTAGGGATAGTCAAAATTCTTAGCTTGATAGCGATGTGGTTCTACCCCGAAAAAAAGTTCCTTTTTTCTGAAAATGTATATAAATGCAAAATGTATTATTAATATCTAAATAAGATTTTATATTTCATTAATTTATTCCTTTCCATCTACATTAATCATTTATTGCAACAGCTTTCACGTCTAAAATAAGATGTTTCAACAAAGGAAAGTATAAGTATCTTTATAATGATTTTCCAATATAATCAATGTGTTAATGAAAGGAACTCTGTGTTATTTTTGCTTTTCTACTAACTAATACAGCTTCAAACAATGGACACAATTGCTACATGCCAAGTGTAATTTATTATCCATTCAAGATTCTGTTTATTCAATCTTTCTAAAAATAAAAAAATATTAAACTCATAAATATACAAGTTATAATGAGGGCGTCGAGAGATAATCTATTACCTCTAGAGAAAATATCAAACCTAGTTCTGGTGCAAAAATTCTAAAGACCTTGCAAGTAACCTTCTAAAATTGGACATACTGATACGATTACTCTAAGAAAGGTGTGTGGTCAGAAGGGAAATTTATTAACATGAAAAATGAAAGCGTTATCAACTCGATCTTATTTTGAATTGGTCATTCTAATAACTTAGATTCAACTGCAATTAAAAATAATAAATTATGGGGGTGCTTATATGAACATGAATGTAGCATCTATTAAAGAAAAAAAGGTTGTTAAATACAAAAGTTGTTTTGATGTGATTGGGCCGGTAATGATAGGTCCTTCAAGTTCACATACTGCAGGTGCTTTGGCTATTGGGACAGTTGCCAATAAATTATTTCAAGGTCTTCCAAAAAAAGTCGTGGTAAGGTATTATGAATCATTTGCTGAAACCCATAAAGGACACGGAACTGATTTTGCAATTATTGCTGGGATATTAGGATTTGCTGCCGATGACAGCAAAGTGCCAGATGCTATTAAAATAGCAGAATCTAAAGGAATTGACATTACCTTTATTGAAAAAGCGGGTGATAGTCCTGCTGGTCATCCAAATACGGCAGATGTATATTTAGAGGATGAAAGCCGAAGTATTAGAACGATGGGTATTTCGGTCGGCGGTGGATTAATTGAAGTCAAACATGTTGAAATTGACGGATTTAGCTTAGATCTGCAGGGGCCATTGCCAGTTATTATTGCGATTTCCGAAAGAGCTGACTTTGAATTTGTCTTACGCAGGATCTTTAAACAATATGATGTGGAAATTAACAACTTTCATAGTTTAGAAGAAAACAGAAAATATTTATATGCATTCGCTTTGGATTCGCTATTGCCTGGTTATGTTCAGAAGGAATTAGGAAATTTAAGCAATATAGCTAATATCATTATTCTTTAGTTACTTTAAGGGGTGAAAAAATATGTATATGACCATAAAAGAAATTGTGGATGCAGCTAATAAAAGCCAAAAGCCAATTTATGAATTAGCAATCGAACAGGAAATCGAACAAACTAAAACTTCTTATGAAGAAGCTTGGAGTAAAATGGAAAGAAATTTAGCGACTATGGAAAATGCCATAAATAAAAGTATCGAGGGCGACGGGGTATTTTCTCCGACCGGTTTAACCGGAGGTGATGCTGTTAAAATTAAAAACTATCGAGAAAATAGGAAAACTCTTTCTGGAGATTTGATGGTGTTAGGGATTCAAAGTGCTATCGGTGTTAATGAAGTAAATGCTGCATTAGGGGCTATTTGTGCAACCCCAACAGCAGGTGCGAGTGGGACGATCCCGGGAGTCCTATATAGTATTAAAGATACGTTGCAGTTAACTCATGAAGATATGATCCATTTTCTATTCACTTCAGCGTTATTTGGAACGATAGTCGCAAATAACGCTTGTATTTCAGGAGCGTACGGAGGATGTCAAGCTGAAGTAGGCAGTGCCTCAGCAATGGCGGCTGCAGCAGCGGTAGAAGCTGCCGGAGGAACGCCACAGCAATCTTCTGAAGCTTTCTCAACCGCATTACAAAATTTACTCGGTCTAGTTTGTGATCCGGTCGCTGGTTTGGTAGAAATTCCTTGTGTAAAGAGAAACGCCATTGGAACGGCAAATGCTTTGGCAGCAGCAGACATCGCATTAGCCGGCGTAAACAATATCATCAATGCAGACGAAGTTATTGAAGCGATGTATAGAGTTGGAAGACAGATGCCTCGCGAATTAAGAGAGACAGGTTTAGGCGGAATTGCGGCCACACCTACAGGGATTGCCATTAAAAATAAAATCTTTGGGGAGAAACAATCAAATTAATAAACAGTTATCGGAAATATTGTGAAATAGTTAACAATCCTATTCTCTATTGTTCTCCTAAGGATGTCTGTATATTGAGAGCCATTATCACTAAAATATACTACTATATTATTAAAGTGTTTTGTAAGAGCTAACAAACCCATCAGGTTGATGACTAGCGAATTTTTCGATTTTGATCAACTTAGAAGAAGGACACACGATGTGGCGCACTTTGTAAGCAATTCATTTTTCAAGAACGGTCTATATTCCTAAGCCTTAAAAAGAGACGGAAGAATAGGACACAAGGAGGAATTATTATATGAATGGGAATACTGCAAAAAAAATAGAATTTCAGGCTGAAAATACTGCAGTAAAAAATGAGAAATATCCAGATCCTACAAAGTGGCATAAACAGGATACTACCTGGGCATTGAGCCTTTTTGGAACAGCCATTGGAGCAGGAGTACTCTTTTTACCGATTAATGCAGGTTCAGGGGGGTTATTATCATTACTACTAATTACATTACTTGCATATCCAGTTATGTATTACTCACATAGGGCGCTTGCTAAAATGATATATGCTTCCAATTCTGCTGAAGAGGGGATTACAGGTACAATAAGGGAGTATTTTGGAAATAAGGCAAGTATCATTTTTAACATAGTATATTTCGTCTCAATTTATACAATCGTGCTAATGTATTCTGTTGCACTTACAAATACTGCAAGTAGTTTTATCGTACATCAATTGCACATGCAGGAGCCTCCAAGGGCCATTTTATCGCTTGTATTAGTACTCGGTCTTATCGCTATACTAAATTTTGGTCAAGATATCACTGTAAAGATAATGAGCATGCTAGTATATCCTTTCATAGCTTCTCTACTTTTTATCTCAATATCTTTGATTCCACAGTGGAATACGTCAATGCTTAGTTTTTCAAGTGTTACTACTGCTTCAACAGGAACAGGATATTTGGGAACGATATGGATGATACTACCAATCATAGTATTCTCGTTTAATCATTCTCCTATGATTTCGTCATTTGTTATGAAACAGAGAGCTACGTATGGAATAGAAGCTACTGATGCCAAATGTGCTCAAATACAAAAAGTTTGTTATATCATGACATTCGCTGTTGTTATGTTCTTTGTTTGGAGCAGTACCTTGAGTTTGACTCCAAATGATCTTATGATGGCAAAAGAACAGAATTTGTCAATCCTATCATATCTTGCTAATGAGCTTAATTCGCCTGTAATCACGATTGCAGCTCCTATCATTGCTTTTGTGGCTATTACAAAGTCTTTCCTTGGCCATTATATAGGAGCATATGAAGTAATGCGTGACATGATTATTAAGTCCGGTAAAACACGCGGGAAAGATATAGGAGAAAAAACAGTTAAGACAATGATCCTTACTTTTGTCGTATTAACATGCTGGTATGTTGCTTATGCAAATCCAAGTATTCTTGGAATCATTGATGCCCTTAGCGGACCGTTAGTTGCTGCTATCTTATGTTTATTACCAATGTATGCAATTCGTAAAGTGCCTGTACTAGCTAAATATAGAGGGAAAATGAGCAATGTATTTGTCATTATTATAGGTATCCTTACTGTCCTAGCAAGTATTAAGTCATTATTCTAATTGGGGTACGGAAACGATTCTGGGTATGAGGGGCCACTCTGGGGTTTAATTACAAATCAAAAAAGAGCTTTATTCAAGTTCTTTTAATCTACGATACAGGGCGGCCTGACTCACACCTGTAATTTGGCATATTTCTTTCACTGTTTTAGGGGTCACATGACCTAAAAAAGAATTTTGTACGTTTAAGAAATATTTTCCAATAAATTCAGTTTAAATTATATGTAACTTTAGGAGATAATTTGCGTAGTTTTCAAATGATAAATTGCACATAAAACAGCTTTATTTTGGATGAAAAATACTTCATCGAACGAAAAAATAAGATAAAGTTGTTAAAAAGTCTGACTTGAAGAAAAAACTCTAGACATTTATCCAAAAATAACATTTATAGCATGCTATTGACTAAACGTTACTTTAATCCAAAAAAGTTAGCATATAATGACTAGTATGTTTTACAAACTAGTCATTATATGCTACAGTGTTTTTAACTAGTATGTTTTACAAACTAGTTAATGAACGATACCGCATTTCTAACTAATATGTATTACAAATTAGCGAGGTGAGTAAATGAAAGAAACACAACTACTAAAGGGGGTACTTGAAGGTTGCGTGCTATCTATTATTAAACAACAACAAGTATACGGTTATGAACTTGTACAAATAATGCGTGATTATGGGTTTACAACAATAGTAGGTGGAACGATTTATCCTCTACTGCAAAAGTTAGAAAAACAAGGGTTAATTAAAAGTAAGGAGCTCACTTCACCTGATGGACCAAATAGGAAATACTTCTTTATTACACATGAAGGAGAAGAACAACTAGAGGGTTTTGAAGAACAATGGGGTTCATTGATTGTAAAAGTGAATCGGATTTTGACAAAAGTGGAGAGTGAATCGGATGAAAAATAATACCGCTAAACAATTAGTGGAGCAAAATAACAAGCTTAGAGAACAGCTATCCTCAGAAAATAAAATATATTATGAAGATATTTTACTGTATATGCGTACATTTGGTTTTTTCTATGAAGAATTAGAAACAGAACAACATTTAATGGTGATATTACAAGATATTTTAGAAGCACAAAAACATGGTGAATCGGCAGAAGAGTATTTAGGTAAAAATCCAAAAGAGGTTGTCGATCAACTGACACAGAAATTTGATAAACCTTCATGGAAATCGATTTTTAAAATTAGTGGTTTAATTTTTTTAATTAGTATGTTTTACGATATTGTAGGTAGTTTTACAGCCCCATCATTACAAATAAATGGATTGGTTATATTGTTGAATGGAATATTCTCCGTTGCATTCGTTTATGGTGTTTTTAAATTATTACACCTGAGTATTTATATGAAAACGCAATTACCAAAGTTAATTAAATTTTTCGTAGTATGGATAATAGCAATGATTCCGTTTGGGGTATTTATCCTCATTCGACTTTTTACACCAAAACAAGGAATTTTAAAAATTGGTACCCCATTTGATTGGATTGCCATTCTTGTTATTTTAATCGTGTCTATCGTTTATGTTATATTCAAGAAGAAACGTGAATTCTTTGGGGGTCTTACTTACGTTGTCGCTTTAGGAATATTCGGTTTATTGTTAAGGATACCACAAACGAAAGAATTAGTTCAGGGTGGTAAAAACCAAACTTTTGTCATTCTTTGCATTATTTTGCCTATTGCGCTCTACGCACTAGTCGAATGGTTACTATTTCGAAAAATGGAAGATGAAAATTAGTTATGAATAAATAGTGCTTACAATACAGAGGTATCATTTTAACACTCTTTAAATGAACGTTAATACTTCAAATCGTAACATCCATATAAAAGATAATCCCCGCATTTTTCTCAAATATTTTTAAAAGTGCAGGGGATTTTTTTATTAAAAAATCAACATTTTTAGTTTTGATTAAACTTTATTGTCAATTAATATCTTCCTCGAGTTCTTTTTGAATACGATAAACCGTTGGTCTGGTCACGCCGTTTTTTTCAGCAATCTTCTTTATAGGTAATCCTGAATTTAACATTTGTACGATTTGATAATAGACAGCTTGTTTTTGCGGATCTCGCGCACCTGGCCCATAAAGGGTTGGTCGCCCTTTATAAACCCCTTTTTCTTTCGCGATTTTTATTCCTTGTGCCTGTCGTCGTTTACTTTCTGTTCGTTCTTTTTCCGCAATCATAGCCAAGAGTTGAAGAATTAAATCTTTGACAAAACGGTCTAATAGCGGATCACCTAGGGGCTCACTTAATATAGGCATACTTGTAACAAGTAAACCGATTTTTTCTTGCTTCAGATAATTTATTGTACGAATGATTTCATTATAATCACGTCCTAATCGATCAATTGCTTCTACCATTAAAAAATCGCCTTCTCGTACAAAATCTAAAGCTCTTTTAAATTCTACACGATTCATAAAATCCGCTCCGGATTTTTTCTCTACAAATATTTTTTCCGCACCGTGATTTTTAAATTCTACAATTTGTCGATCTAAGTTTTGATCCATAGAACTGACTCTCGCATAAGCAACTTTCACTCTCAAAAACCCTCCAGTTTCCCACCATTTATTTTACACCCTAATTTTACACTTAAAACATCCGTTTCTCAATATATGACTGGTGTAAAATTAGGGTACACCCAAAATAGACACATAACAAAGTATATGAAATAATTGTGTTACATTTTATGGAAAGGAGAACAAATAAATGGACAAAGAACATTATCACTCATTAACACAATGTACAGAACAACAATTGGAAGATGCATACAAAAAATATAAAATTATTTTTCCTTATTTAGAAAATGAAAAAACTGTTCAACAAATCAGTGAAGAGACAAAATTATCAATTCGTATCATTCAATATTGGATTTGCAAATTCAAAGAAAATGGTTTATTGGGTCTTGTCAGAAAAGAACGTTCTGATTGTGGGAAATTTAAAATACCTGACTTAGTTCAACAGCAGATTCAAAAAATTCATCTTGAAAATAAAAACATTTCTATTTCTTCTATTCATCGAAGAATAAAAAAGTGGTGTGAAGAAAATGAACTTGCTGAACCTAGTTATTATCAAGTTTGGAGTTTCATAAGGAACATCCCTAAGAACTTAATTGAATTAGCTCATTACGGAAGAAAACATTATGAGAATAAATATGATTTAGTTTATTTGCGTGAAGCTAAACATCCTAATGAATTCTGGCAAGCAGACCACACTATGTTAGATATAGAAATTTTGAATGCAAAAGGTCAACCAGAAAGACCATGGTTAACTGTAATACTAGATGATTATAGTAGAGCAATTGCGGGATTTTACATCGATTTTGGTGCACCAGATACTATTCGAACTGCTTTAACACTACGTCAGGCAATTTGGAGAAAAGGAGATAAAAATTGGCCGATTTGTGGTATACCTGAAACATTTTATACAGATCACGGAAGTGATTATACATCTCAACATATGGAACAAATCTCAGCGGATTTAAAAATGGTACTGTCATTTTCACGGGTAGGGGTTCCTAGAGGACGCGGAAAAATAGAGCGATTCTTTCGAACTGTTAATACGATGTTTCTTCAAAATTTACCAGGATATATAAAGAATCATACATCACAAAAATTAATGACATTAGATGAATTAATAGAGCAATTCCACCAATTTGTTTTAAATACTTACCATTATAGGATTCATGGGACAATAAATAAACGTCCAATTGAAATGTGGAATGAATCTGGATTTCTTCCTAATATGCCTGAAAGCTTGCAGTCTTTAGATTTACTTTTGTTGTCATCGGCTAAGCCACGCAAAATCCATTCAGATGGTATCCATTTTCTTGGATTAAAGTATATGCATACAAACCTTTCAGCGTTTGTTGGTGAAGATGTAATTGTTCGATACGATCCAAGAGATATTGCTGAGATTCGTGTTTTTTATAAAGGTACCTATCTATGTACTGCAATATCTTCTACAGTTGATGGGTATTCAATAGGCTTGAAAGAACTTCAAGCTGCAAGAAATAAACAACGCAGAAAATTAAAAAATAGCGTTATTATCACAACAAAATCGGTTGTTGAGCATTTAAAGGTTGAAAAAGACGCATCAGAAAAAGTGAAACAAGTTAAGCCTATCACTTCAAAACTTAAGAGGTATAAAAATGAATAAACAGAGCCACTTCATTGAAACCAAAGAATATAAAAAATTCGCTGAATTTTGTGATGCATGTGCTGAATTTAAATATATCGGTATCTGTCATGGATTACCCGGTGTGGGAAAAACAATTTCAGCTCGTCAATATGCTAATTGGGATTATACCCATTCTAAGATTAACGAATTTTCTGTTTACAGTGACCAAGGGAAAAATGTAAAAGATGATACGATTTTAAAAAGTAATACTGTTTTTCATACCGCTCCATCTGTCCGACCTTCAAGGTTATATGACATGATTAAGCACACATGCTTCAACCTTCAAATGTCTAAAGATGGTTATCTAGCGATAAGAGATAACTATGAAAATAATTGGACAAGTTCACTTAAAAAAGCAGATGAGTTTAGGACGATTGATCTCATTATCATTGATGAGATCGATCGTTTAAAGTTTCCGACACTTGAAATTCTTAGAGATATCTATGACCAGCACAACGTAGGTATGGTGTTTATTGGTATGCCAGGAATTGAAAAAAGATTATCACGTTATCCTCAGCTTTACTCCAGAGTCGGTTTTATTCATGAATTTAAAAAATTAACTCCAACAGAAATGAAACATATCTTAACATATAAGTGGGAGAAATTAGGGAACAAACTACAATATGAGAATTTTGAAGATTATGAAGCAGTGAATACTATTATAAAGATGAGTCGAGGGAATTTCCGATTACTTGAACGAT
>NZ_JBALMG010000118.1:0-18024 GCF_036963225.1 Bacillus sp. JJ783
ATGATTATGTTACATCGTAATATTTTTAGAATTATTTACATTTTAAAAAACTAAATTTAAAACGAAAAAGAGGGGATAATTTGAAAGAAGAATCTTTATTGAAAGTAAGTCTTAAGAGTTTGAAAATGAGAAGTAATTTATTTTTCATCATTACATCTTTAAGTATCTTTTTAGGAGCCACTTATTATTACAATAAAAGATTTCCAAATCACAGATATCCTGACTGGTTAGAATTTCTAAAATTAGTTGGTTGAAGAAAAGACAGAAAAACAGAAAATTCAAATAAAAAATTATTTATTGTTGAGGAGGAACTAGTATGAATATAAGAGAAAGTGAACTTCCAGGTATTGGTTATAAATTTCAAATCGTTACGAAAGGTAACGAAAAAATGGTGATTGTCATTCATGATGATGGGCGTAGAGAAATGTATCATTTTGATACAGACCATGAAGAAAGCATCTCAAGTATTTCATTGCGTGACTCAGAGGCAAGACAAATTGCAGCAATATTAGGCGGGATGGTATATAAACCTCGGGCATTAGAAAATGTTGAGATGGTCTTTGAAGGTTTAGCGATTGAGTGGTTCAAAGTGGAGAATGCAGCTCCAGCAATTGGAAAAACAATTGGTGATCTTGAAATAAGAAAAACATATAGCGTAACGATAATTGCAGTTATGAAAAAGAACATGAAAAAGCTATTTAATCCAGGACCAGAAACGGTAATTGAAGAAGGAGATATGCTTGTAGTCTCAGGTGAGAGAGAAGAAATTAAAAAGATTATCAATGAATTACTTTCGAATAGGGGGACTGACTAGATGGATACTTTAATTTTTGAAGTTGGTACAGCTTTAGTTTTAGTAGCAATTGCGGCGGTAATTGCTGGGAAGTTTAAATTCTCAGTAATTCCTTTTCTAATTGTTCTTGGCATGTTAGTAGGACCGCACGCGCCGACAATAGGTGTTATCGATCTCAAATTTATTGAAAGTGCAAGTGTGATATCCTTCCTTGGAAGGATTGGCGTTCTGTTCCTTCTTTTCTATCTAGGATTAGAATTTTCGATGAAAAAACTAATTAAATCTGGACGTTCGATTGCTATTGGCGGAACGATTTATATTTTAATTAACTTTTCACTAGGATTATTATACGGATTTATAATGGGATTCCCGTTACTCGAAATCTTAATTATTGCGGGTATTATTACGATTTCTTCTAGTGCTATCGTTGCAAAAGTGTTAGTTGATTTGAGAAGAACTGGTAATAATGAGACCGAATTAATTTTAGGAATTATTATGTTTGAAGATATATTCCTTGCTGTATATTTATCAGTAGTTTCTGGCTTAGTCCTTGGGGATCACGCTTCGTTCTTAGGTGCCCTCACTTCAATTGGAATTGCTTTAGGATATATGCTTCTATTCTTCGTAGTAGCTAGAAAGGCTACGCCGTTATTAAATAGATTGCTCAATATTAGTTCAGATGAAATCTTTATTATTGTAGTATTTGCTTCGCTATTCTTTATTGCTGGTTTTTCAGAAACAATTCACGTTGCAGAAGCAATCGGGGCACTTCTTTTAGGGTTAGTTTTCTCAGAGACAGAGCATAGTGATCGAATTGAACATCTTGTTGTTCCATTTAGAGACTTTTTCGGAGCTATCTTCTTCTTCAGTTTCGGATTAAGTATAGATCCGTTCTCATTGGGCGGAGCAATATGGTTAACGTTAGGTGCTGTCCTTCTTACAATCATCGGAAACTTTGTAGCAGGGATGATTGCAGGACGACAAGCTGGATTATCTCATAAAGCTTCAACAAATATTGGATTAACAATTGTTTCAAGGGGAGAATTCTCCATCATTATGGCCAATATCGGTATCGCCGGTGGTTTAATGTCAGTATTGAAGCCATTCTCAGCACTATACGTGCTTATACTGTCCATTTTAGGGCCACTTCTTACGAAAGAGTCAAAGAATGTATATAAATTTTTAAATAAAATCTTTAAGTGGGATACGAAGGCAAACTAAATTTTAAAAAATAAAAGTACAAGATATTTACCGCTTGTACTTTTATTTTTTGCAATGAAAACAGTAAAGAGAGGTAAATGATGTTAGGAGAGTTGATTCATTCAGTTTTAGTTTTTCTAGAAGGACTTGGTTATTGGGGAATTATGCTTGGATTGATGTTAGAGGTTATTCCAAGTGAAATCGTATTGTCTTATGCAGGCTATTTAGTATCAACAGGAAGCATTACATTTTGGGGTGCTGTTGCGTTCGGTACGATTGGCGGTGTAATCGCACAGCTATTTATTTATTGGATCGGTCGATACGGAGGAAGACCTGTTCTTGAGCGATATGGAAAATATATTTTGATTCAGAAGAAACATATTGATTATGCGGAAGCGTGGTTTAATCGTTATGGAACTGGTGTTATCTTTACCGCACGTTTTATTCCCGTTGTGCGTCATGCTATTTCGATACCAGCAGGTATTGCGAAAATGTCACATGCTAAGTTTATTACGCTAACTACATTAGCTGTTATTCCATGGTCAATTGTATTTGTCTATTTAGGCTTTAAATTAGGATCAGAGTGGGAAAGTATTAATAAAGTAGCTGGGCCATATGTGAAATATTTTGCGCTTGCTGCTATTGTTTGTGCAATTGGTTATTTTATATTAAAAAAAATGATGAAAAAAAAGTGATTACGGAAAAAGAATCTATGCTGACATAGATTCTTTTTTATTGTCATTTTTTAAAGTGTGAAAGAGTATGTTTAATATTTACCATATTGTGGCATACATATAGGAAAAGGGAGTTTGGGAAGGGGATTATTGAGAAATGGAACTCCAGTTTCAAAATGTATATCAACAAGTTGAGAATTGGTATGTGTTGGATTCGGAGCTTCCTTGGGATGTCAAAAAGTTAAGAAATGATTTGTTTTCTCTTATTGAAGTAAGTGCAACGCCAGTTATTTTTTGTGATACGTGTGATGCGAATAATGTACTTTTATCATTAGGAGAAGAAGAAGAGGAGTTTTTATTCCCGGTAGGTGGTTTTTATCATAAAGAAAAACAATTAATTTTCGTTTGTATGTGGGAAGAGTATGAGCAAGTGCTCAAAACGCTATTGCATGAATTCAGGCATGCGATGCAGCATAAGGACGATGTACTATATGTTGGACATGAACTATACGAAGAAAGATGGATCGAGAAAGATGCGAGGTATTTCGCGGAGAGGAAGCTAGATGAATACAAAAATAGAAATTTAATCTGAAGCATAGTGGAGAAAAATCACTGTGCTTTTATTTGTTGCTAATTTAAAATAAGTAGTTGACCTTTATTAAGTTTAGTTCTAAACTAATAGTATCAAATGAGCGAGGTGATGGAATGAAAGCAGAGGAAAGACTTGGATTACTATTATGGTTTCGTTTATCACGCTTTTATAATAGAAGTATTCGTGAGACAAATCAGCATTTGAAAAAGTGGAATGTATCTGCCGCTCAGTTTGATGTATTAGTTCAAATTGGAGGACACGATCGTTTAACGCAGCAAGAACTTGGAAATAAGTTGTTTGTTACGAAAGGAAATGTTACTCAGCTTTTAAATAAGATGGAGCAAATAGATTGGATTCAGCGTGAACAAGAAGGTACGACGAAATATATTTCATTAACAGAAAAGGGAAAGGTTCTATATGAAGAAATAGTCCCGCCGCAAGAAACATTTCAAGCAGAGCAATTTGATAAGTTAAATAGAGAAGAACAAAAACAATTATTAGAATTACTGAAGAAGTTGCAGTAATAAAATTAAAAATAAATATCTCGATTTCGAGATAATATGAGGNNTATGAGGTGAAGGGTATGTTTAGAAAAGTTGATCATAAAAATATGGGAAGAGCAAATCACGGTTGGTTAAATACACATTTTCATTTTTCTTTTGCAAATTATTATAATCCAAACAACATGAATTTTGGAGCAGTACGTGTTATGAATGATGATTTAATAGCGGCACAAACAGGTTTTGATATGCATCCGCATCGTGATATGGAGATTATCTCTTACGTTATAGATGGTGAATTAACACATGAAGATAGTATGGGGAACCGCGGGACAATTGAGCGTGGGCATGTTCAATATATGAGTGCAGGTACTGGTGTATTTCACAGTGAGCATAACTTAGGAAATGAAACATTACGTCTATTGCAAATTTGGATTTTACCAGACCGCGATGGTCATAAACCGAACTATGGTGAGTTTAAATTTGATTGGAGCAAACGTGAAAATGAGTGGTTCCATATGGTATCTCCTTCTGATGGAGATGCACCAATTCATATTCACCAAGATGCAAATTTATATTCTTTATCATTAGAGGCTGGTAAAGAGATTCATTTCCCTGTTCAAGAAGGACGCCAATTATACCTTGTACAAATTGAAGGTAGTAGCGTTGTAAACGGTGAAACACTCGTAATGCGTGATGCAGCGGAGGCTGTAGAAGCAGATATTCGCATTCAAGCGAAAGAAAAATCTCACTATTTAGCAATTGAAATGAAAATGCAATAAAGTGAAGTTTTAATCAGTGGGTTGTTCAGTATATAAATAGCGGAATGAAAAGTTATAGGAAAGAGGACATCGAAAAACGATGTCCTCTTTTTGGTGAGTTGAATTATCAGAAAAAACTTTCTCAATGTTTAAAAACAGGTATACGAATAAGTATTTAGAATTGTAATAAGTGTGTCAAAAATTCTTAGGGGAATGGGGAGTGTTAGATTGAAAAAGCAAGTAATTTCATCAGCATTAGCGTTAACTGTTATCGCAAGTGGGTTTGGGGCATTTGGAGCAACTACGACGAAAGCAGAAGAGCAAAAAATCCAGTATCACCAAGAGTTCAAAACACCAGCTTACATAGGTGAAGAATGGAAAGCGCCAGAAGGTCTAGATAAAAAAGAGACAGTATTTCAATATTTAGAGAGCAAGAAGGATATGTTTAAACTAGCAGGAAATATTGATAAACATTTCAATATCGTTGGTGAAGAAAAAGATGCTGAGTCTGGTACAACACATGTGAAGTTAGTTGAGAAGCATAATAACATTCCTGTGTATGGTTCAGATCAAACGGTTACGCTTGATAAAGAGAATAATGTAAAAGCATTTTTCGGACAAGTTATTCCAAATTTAGATAATAAAAATATTCCTGTATCTGCAAGTATTAGTGCGGAACAAGCAGAAACGATTGCAAAAGCTAATATTGAGAAAGAAATTGGTAAAGTAAAGAATTATGATGGTGTGAAAAAAGATTTATATGTGTATGAAAAGGATGGTCAATACTATCTTGCATATCTTGTAAAAGCGTCGGTTTCGAAACCAGCTCCAGGATATTGGCATTATTTTGTTGATGCAACAAATGGAAATGTTATTGAGAAATATAATGCTGTAGATCACGTTACTGGATTTGGTTACGGAGTATTAGGGGCTAGACAATCATTTGAAATTGCTCAAGATACGAAAACAGGAGCGTTCAACTTATTTGATGGTACACGAGGTCAAGGTGTCCATACATTTGATGCAGAGAATATGGATGAAAACTGGTTTAATTTCTTCTCACAAATTCTTGGATATACAGGAGAAGAAGTTGTAAGTAAATCTAAGTTCTTCGAAGATAAAGCGGCAGTTGATGCGCATGTGAATGCAGGAAAAGTATATGATTACTATAAAAAGACATTTAACCGTAACTCTTTCGATGATAAAGGTGCGAGACTTATTTCTACTGTTCACGTAGGTGAATCTTGGAATAACGCAGCGTGGAACGGTGTGCAAATGATGTATGGTGATGGAGATGGTAAGACATTTATTCCATTATCAGCAGGGCTAGATGTTATTGGCCACGAATTAACGCATGCTGTAACTGAACATACAGCAAATCTTGTTTATAAAGATGAGTCAGGAGCGTTAAATGAATCGTTATCTGACATTATGGGTGTCATGGTTGAGAAGAAGAGCTGGGATTTAGGTGCAGATATTTATACACCTGGTAAACCTGGTGATGCACTTCGATCTCTGAAAGATCCAGCATCTATTCCGAATCCATTAAAACCTGGTGAAGGTTACCCAGATCATTACAATAAACGCTATACTGGTACAGCTGATAATGGCGGCGTTCATATTAACAGTAGTATTAACAATAAGGCAGCATATTTAGTGTCTGAGGGCGGTACGCATTACAGTGTGAAAGTAACTGGAGTGGGCCGTGAAGCGACAGAAAAAATTTACTATCGTGCTCTTACAAAATATTTAACTGCAAACTCTGATTTCAAAATGATGCGTCAAGCTGCACTTCAATCAGCAGAGGATCTATACGGTAAAAACTCTAAAGCTGTACAAGCTGTAACGAAAGCTTATGATGCTGTAGGAGTAAAATAATAAGAGAAAAAGACCTGACTGGATTGTCAGGTCTTTTCCTTATTTAGTCACGAATACCTAGTGCGATTTTCGCCATACGTGACATACGTTCTTTTGTCCATGGCGGATTCCATACAACTTTTACTTCTATTTCATTTACTTCGGGTACGTTCGTTGATAATATTTTTTTAACGTCTGATACGATTTGGCCAGCCATTGGACAACCGATAGAAGTCATTGTCATTGTAATGACAGCATTATTATTGTCATCTGCTGTAACGTCATAAACTAATCCGAGATTGATAATATCAACACCTAATTCAGGGTCAATAACAGCTTCTAAGTTCGCATATAACTTTTCTTCAAATGCTTGTTGTGGCATGTGTAGCACCCCCTAAATATTAATGATATCGATTATCATTATAATGGATATGCGTATAAAGTGCAGGAAATGAGCTCAAAAAAATATTCCTCCCTTGAAAGGAGGAATATTTTTTTGGAAAGCTATTCAGTTTTAAAATGAGATACAAGCTGATCTAATTCTTCAACTGTTTGTTTCATTTGTTTTGCAGTTAGGGTCATTTCATTCATAACAACGACTTTCTGTGCAGCGAATTGTGCTGTTGCGACAGTCTCACTTGAAACTTCATTAGAAATTGAAGCGATGTTATTAAGTGAAGCATTCATTTCTTCAGCACTTGCGGCCATTTCTTCAGCAGTTGCTGATATGTCTTGGATTTGAGTAGACACTGTATTCACTTGACCGACGATTGTTGTGAAAGAAGAGCCTGCCTCACGAATGACGTTAATACCTTCAAATGCTTCAGAGCGACCTTGAGACATCATAGAGCTAGCAGTTTTTGTATCATTTTGAATTTGATGTAGCAACTGGTTAATATCTGTTGCCGCTGTTTTTGATTGTTCAGCAAGTTTACGAACTTCATCAGCTACGACAGCAAATCCTTTTCCTTGTTCACCGGCACGAGCCGCTTCAATAGAAGCATTTAAAGCAAGTAGATTTGTTTGTTCAGCGATATTGGAAATAGATTGTACAGCTGCATCAATATATTTCGTATGAGTGATTAGACGTTCGACTACTTCTGATGTAGCATTTACTGCTTCGTGAATCGTCGTCATTTGTGAAATGGATTTTTGAATAACAGTACTTCCGTCGTTAGCATGTTCTGACGTGGCTACAGCTAGTTCGGCTACAGAAGAAGCAGATTCTGCAATGCGCTGAACACTCATTGCCATATCATCCATTGCAGTCGAGCTTTCTTCCATACTAGAAGTTTGTGATTGGATGCTGGCATTTAAATTGGACATCGAGCTTTGAACTTTTATTGTTGCATCACGCGATGTATTGGTCTTTTCTAGCATGTTTTCGGAAGCATTTTGTACTTCCACAGAAGTTTTTTGAACACGATTAATGATATGCTGCAAGTTTTCTAACATGTTATTAAATGATGTGGCAATAGCACCGATTTCATCATTGCTATTTACTTGTAGACGTGCTGTTAAATCACCTTCTTGAGAAGCTAATTCTTTTAATTTCGTATCAATTTGTTCAATTGGTTTAACAAGCTTGCCAGAGAACCACCATGCAAGAATGAGTGCAACAATAATACATATAACAAGTGATAAGAAAACAATATATTCAATTAGCAGTGAAGATTGATTAATTTTTTCAATGGATTGTTCACGTAACTTAGCTTGTTCGTTGCTATAGTTTGTGAAGTCACCAATAACTTTATAAACCGTACCATTTTCTTTAGAAGCAACTTGTAATGCTTCTTCCCATTTTTGTTCTTTTGCAAGAGAGAAAACTTTTTCTTCAATAAATATTCTCCAAGTAGAGCCTAGTTCCATAGTATCTTTTACAGATTGGGATGCGTTAGGGTTAGAAAGAAGTTTTGCTTTATTATCTTCAAGAAGCTTACTCATTTCATGAAACTTGTCTAATTCGACTTGATCGTGTTGCAGTAAATAACCTCTTAAAGCTGAAAGTTGTACTTGATACGCGTCTCCACGTTCTTTTAATTCTGTTGCAAGAGGGGAAATATCTTTTTGTAGTGCTTCAGCTTTATGAGATTGGTCAACAGCAAAGAATAAAATAAAAGCTAATGCGATGCCAAATAAAGCGCAAATCGTTCCCATCATGAACATAAGTTTTTTTCTAATGCTCATAAAATTCATATGATAAAAAAGCCTCCTTTTTTAAATCTTAGTATTAGAATTAATTGATATAATGAATTAAAAGAAAGCCTTACTCCTAAAGGAACAAAGCTTTCTTCTTTCCTTTAGGCATTATAGCAGACAGAGGAAGAGAGAGAAAGATATATTTTAACGTGAAAAAAGCGGGCTGAAAAGTAATCCCTCTTTATTATGAAGGTATTAATCTGGTCAATGAAAATTATGGAAGATAATGGGGATAGATGGATGAGTAGAAGTGAATATTATTAAAATGGATATATTTATATATCAAAAATTCTTAAATAAAAACCACAAATACTATTGTAATTCGAAATGACATCCTGTATACTTCTAATTAGTTGATAACGATTATCACTATCAACTGAAGCATTACTCTTCGTTATGTTGGTCATACCCCTTTTTGACGACGTAAGTCAGAGACGAATGTTGAAATATCTTGTGTCCTATTCTACAGAATTATGGTAATCTCCAACCTCAACTTATATGCGTAAGCATGCAAAAAAAGGATCCTATCCGTGAAGGGATCCTTTTTTGCATGTGGTCGCAATTAATGTATATAGACCGGGTATACGTTCTTCAATTCCTTCGGGTGAAGTAGAAGGGAAGACCCACCTTTGATGAGATCCGTGTTCTTCAATCAATTTTTCAACCTTGAAATTTGTTTCTGCCATTGCTGTAATAACTTCTCCTAGTGTCCAGCGCCTAATTTTTGTTCTCGGTAAAGCGTATTTCTGTGATTCCGTAAGGAGAGTACTATAAGCTACGTCATCTTCAATAAGTTCCTCATCGAAATAATTTCCATTTGCTCGAAATGATGGATGATCTACTCCTAATAATTTTGTATAAACGGGATGATAGTCACGCAGTATAAATGTCCCATCTTGTTTTAGTAAGTGAGAGATTATATGAAAGAGTGGCTTTAAGTCTAAAAAGTAATGGAGCACGCCAAGTTCCAGTAATACGATATCAAATGATTGGGATAGGTTTAAATCTAGTACATCGGAAACGATATATTGAATAGAGACGTCAGCAGCTTCGGCTAGTTCGGTTGCATATTTAGCATTACTTGCTGAAATGTCTACAACTGTTACATCGGCTCCTAAAAGAGCAAGAGCAACCGCCTTGTTTCCTTTTGATCCGAGTAAATTAATAATACGCTTTCCTTTTGGAGATTGTATGTAGGGTAAATAATGATCTACCTCGCGTATTGGATCTTCCATGAGCTTTTTCGCATAATCCTCTGGCGCCCCGTGGCGATTTGTCCAAGCTTCATAAGCAGCTGCGTTCCAGCTTTTTTCATTAATCGCACTTAGTTGCTTTTGATTCAATGTTATCACTCCTTTTGTGAACATATAGTTATTCGGTGAATGAGTGGGGTTTCCTGCTTTTTTGAATTAAAGTTTGATTTTTCTGTTATTAAGTCGTAAAATATGTGTTATACATAAAAGCGTTGAAAAGGAAAAGTAGAATGGAATCATTCTTTCCAGAGAGCTTCGGTAGCTGAGAAGAAGCAAGAATATTCATTTGAACAATGGCCTTTGAGCTTCGTCCTGAACTTATCAAATGATAATAGTAGGCGGCGACGAGAATTGGTACTCGTTATCAAAACCACAGTATAAGAGCATATAGCTCCGTACTTGTTAAGGTTAGTTATGTGAATAACTGACGAAATAAGGTGGTACCGCGACTGTTTATACAGCCCCGCCCTTATCTTTTTTAAGATAAGGGCGGGGCTTTTTATATTTTAAAGGAGGAATATAAGATGAGTATTTTTATTGGAGGCGCTTGGCCGTATGCAAATGGTTCGTTACATCTTGGGCATATTGCTAGTTTGTTACCAGGAGATATTTTAGCGCGTTATTATCGGGCTAAAGGTGAGAATGTGTTGTATGTTTCAGGAAGTGATTGTAATGGAACACCGATTGCAATTAGAGCAAAACAAGAAGGGGTTACAGTAAAGAAAATAGCTGATCAATATCATGAAGAATTCGAGCGATGTTTTCATAATCTTGGTTTTACGTATGATTACTATACACGTACAGATAGTGAGCATCATCATGAAACTGTTCAAAAAGTCTTTTTGCGACTATTAGAAGAAGGTTATATTTATAAAAAAGTCGTTGAACAAGCTTATTGCGAAACGTGTACGCAATTTTTACCGGATCGATATGTAGAAGGTATTTGTCCACATTGTCATGAAGGGGCGAGGGGTGATCAATGTGATGCTTGTTCCGCTATTTTAGATCCACTCGATTTGTTAGAAAAGAAATGTAAGTTATGCGGTAGTACGCCATCAGTACAGGAAACAGAGCATTTCTATTTTGCATTGCATAAATTTCAACAACAAATTAAAGAGGCTGTAGAAATTGCAAAGCAGAAAGGAACATGGCGCGACAATGCAATTCAATTAACAAAGAGATATTTAAAGGAAGGATTACAAGATAGGGCAGTATCACGTGATTTACCAATTGGGGTACCAATTCCGGTGAAAGGATATGAAGATAAGAAAATTTACGTATGGATTGAAGCGGTGACAGGATATTATTCAGCGAGTAAACACTGGGCTGAAGAAACAGAGAAAGCTGATCAAGAGTTTTGGGATAGAGATGCGAAAACATATTATGTACATGGTAAGGATAATATTCCGTTTCATTCAATCATTTGGCCAGCGGTATTACTTGGAATAGGAGAAGAAGCGATTCCGCGTCATATCGTTTCGAATGAGTATTTAACAGTAGAAAAAAGAAAGTTATCGACAAGTAAAAACTGGGCAGTATGGGTACCTGATATATTGGAACGCTATAATCCAGATTCTATTCGTTACTTTTTAACAGTAAATGCACCAGAAAATCGTGATACTGATTTTTCATGGCGTGAATTCATTTACAGTCATAATAGTGAACTATTAGGCGCATACGGGAACTTTGTGAACCGGACGTTGAAGTTCATTGAAAAGTATTATGATGGCATTGTGCCAAAAGCAAATATTAATATAGAGCTGAGAGATAAGGTAGAAGGATTATATAAAAGTGTAGGAGAGGCGATTGAACAAACTAAATTTAAGGTGGCACTAGAAACAATATTTGATGCAGTACGCTTTGCAAATAAATACTTTGATGAAAAGCAGCCTTGGAAACAAAGAGAAGAGGACCCAGTTCCATGTGAGGAAACAATTTATAATTGTGTTTACCTGATAGCAAACTTTGCACAACTGCTTGAACCATTTTTACCGTTTTCAAGTGAAAGAGTTAGAAATACATTATCGAGTGTTAAAGTAAATTGGGAACCTCAAAATACGTTGCCAAACCGAATTGATAATGTGCAGCCATTATTTGAGCGAATCGATGTAAAACAAATTGAACATGAGGTAGAGAAGTTATATGGGGCGGTAAAGTGAAATATAACAAAAGACCTTTCAAATAAATGAAAGGTCTTTTGTTATGCTGTATAACCCTCTTTCTTATCTTTTAAAAAGAAAAGCACAGCAAGAATTACGAGAATAATAGCCGAAATATCATATGTTATTTTGAAGGTAGAAATAAAGTTTAACATATCGTAACTTTATTCACATTTATATACAAGTTGATGTTTTCACGCACTATGCACACGATTATGTTTTTTTTCTTTCCTAGCAGTAAGTAGTTGTGGTGTGAAAATACCGAGTAATATAACCAAAATCCCAATCCACTGCATTGGCGATACAACTTCATGAACAAGTGTAATAGAAGCGATAATGGCTGTTGGTAATTCAGCTGCACCTAATATTGTACCAAGTCCTGTTCCTACTTTTGGTACCCCAATTGAAAAACAAATGACAGGTATAATAACCCCGAACAGTCCAAGGAAGAAAGCATATTTCCATAGGCCTGCTTGTAAGGTACCATCTGTTAAAAAGGTAGGCGGGAAAAATAAGCATACAATAAGAGTAGCACTCGTTGTCATAAGAAAGCTTTTCGTATAAGGCGGAACATCTGTAGCAACGCGCCCGCTTACAAATACATAGAATGAGAAAGAGACGGCAGCTAATAGTCCGAAAATAATACCTTTCGTAGAAAAGTTTTGTCCAAGACCTTCAAATACTCCACCAGCAAACAATGTACCAGTAAATAAAATAATAATAGATATAACTTTCTCACGGCTTGGGAATGTTCGATTCGCAATCGCTTCGATGACTACACCAATCCAAGTGAACTGAAAGAGTAAAACGACAGCGATAGAGGCTGGCAATTCTTCTACGGAAATAGCATAGAAAATACCTGTCATACTCATTGTTGTGCCGACTGTTAGTAACGAAAAGAATTGTTTTTTTGATACTTTATGACGTGAAAAGAACAGAACGAGTAAAAGGAGTCCAATCCATCCGAAGACATATTGCCCTCCTAGTAGTTGGTGTGATGAAAATCCTTCGATGAATCCGAGTTTAAAAATAGTTGAAAGTACGCCGTAGCTACAAGCGCCGAATAAAACTAGTAATGAATACTTAAATTTCTCCATGTGAAAACCTCCTTATATAAAGTGAAACTTTAATCAGTGGGGGTTTTGTTCATCCCCCACTGATTATTAGCCCGACTCCCACCTAACTTCTTTGCTCCAGCCGAATTTTGAGGTGGGAGTTTTACTGCCCTCAAATAGCGGGATAAATAAAAAACGCCCGTTATCCTAATAAGGACAACGGGCGAACGAAACAGAGTCAGAGACTCTACAAAATTCCGCCACTCATACGAAGTATGAGTTTGGGGTATGAAATTATAGTAGTAGTTTACATTGCTTTTGGAAAGACAATTGAGCATTTTACACCTTGAGGTGTGTTTTGTATTCCATAAGGAAACTGATGTTTATCTAGTATTTGTTTTACAATATATAATCCAAGACCGCTACCTTGTACTAAACCGTTATTTCCAGGATTAGCGCGATAGAAAGGCTCGAATAAATGAGCGAGTTTGTCCTCATCAATTTGTGAACCTGTATTTAATACCTCTAATGCGTAACCGTTCGGTTTTTCATAAAGCTTTATATATACATGCTGATGATCGATTGTATAGTGAATTGCATTTGAAATAATATTAAAAATAGCAGTTTGAATAAATTTAGGATCAGCTAAAATTTGTACGTCTTGTTTAATATTAGATTGAACATTTAATTGCTTTACAGATATAAAATAATCTACTTTCTTCATAACGTCCTCAATGATGTTAGATAGTGAAATAACTTCTAAATTCGGTTTGAATTGAGGGTTTTGTATTTTGGATAATTCTGACATCCTTTCCGTTAATACGTTAATATCCTGCATCATCTCGTAGGAACGTTTTAAGTATTTATCTCTATCTTTGTAAGCACCGATTCCGTGAATCATGCCATCTAGTTGCCCCATAACGGCTGCGATAGGTGTTTTTAATTCATGGGATACCATAGACATAAATTCTTTGCGAGATTGTTCTAATTGTTGTTCTTTCTTGAGCTCATTTCGTAAATCTGTATTTGTTTCATGTAGATTCTTCACAATGGTTGGGACTTGTGAAGCGGCTACTTGCAAATTAAAATCTGTTTGATCTGTATTTTTGTTAGGTGATTGTTGATCTGAAAAGTCCAGATTTATAATATCTTTTAAAGTATCACTCATATATTGAAAAGGTTTGGCAATTAGTTTGGCATAAACTAAAGAACCGAACAGAGATAATGCAAGCATTGTTGCACCAATACTTGGAGCTAATTGTTGCATTATCTCTGCTAAACTAGGATTATCATGTGTTTCGTTTGTTTTCTTTGTTGCATTTTGTGTATGTAAGGAATCAGTGTTAGCGGCTGTTTGTTCCGCTTTAGTATGTGATTCAGTTTTGTTACTTTCCTCCGAAAGATTTGCTACATTTTCTTTTGCTTTTGTAGTTTGGCTAGGTTGTAAAAGATGATTAATAGCCGTAGAGAGTGTTTTGAAATCTATAATAGATGACTGGAAATTTGAAATGCTACCCTCTGAAACAGCTTTATTCTGTTCTCTTTTATTTTGTTCGTTTTTCGTAACTGAATCCGCATGTTCCGCAGTTTGAGTTTCAGGGTTTTTCGCATAACGCCCTTTATCATAGTTTAAAGCTAGAAAATAAATGATTTGATAAAGACAAATTGATAAAAGAACACAAAACAATAGGGTTTTGATGAAAATATTTTTGGTGATGTTATCCTTACTATGCTTCGATTTTGTAGCCAATGCCTTTCACCGTTTTAATATAAGTAATCCCTAATTTTTTCCTTAAATTTTTAATATGTGTATCTATAACTCTTACATCACCATAATGTTCATAGCCCCATACCTTATTTAACAAATCACTTCTTGATAATACTTTTCCTCGATTTTGTAACAACGTATATATAATCTCAAATTCTTTAGTTGTTAGTTCAATTTGATTACCATGAACATAAGCCGCATATGCTGTAGAATTTAACATCAATTCATGGAATTGTAGTATAGTTGCAGTTTCGGCTTCCTTCGTTGTTGTCCTTCTTAATACAGCTTCTACGCGTTTAATAAATACTGTGTAATGGAACGGTTTCGTAATATAGTCATCAATGCCCAACTCAAACCCTTTAATTTCACTCTCTTCATTATGTAAGCCTGTTAACATAATGATTGGTACATCAGACTGTCCTCGCATAATTTTACAAATACTATAACCATCTATATCCGGTAACATTACATCAAGGAGGACAAGGTCGTATGAATTTTTTTGGAAAAGAAGAATTCCCTCCGTTCCAGCACCAACCACATCAACGGTAAAATTTTGAGCATTTAAAAATTCACGAATAAGTTCTTGTATATCTGGGTTGTCTTCAATCACCAGTATATGCGTCATAGTAACACCTCCTAAATAACGCTTTTTACTGCAATATTCGAATTCATCATTTTTCGGGTGACTCAGGTTGTATATACATATAATAAGCCCCCGCTATAAAATAATCATAAAAGTAGCAAGGGGAGTTGTTTATTGGAACTGAATATTTCAGTATTATAGTAGTTCTATTATAGTATGCAATGTAAAATTTATAAAACATTCTAACTGTATAATTTTAATATCTATGTTTATTAATGTTTTTATGCTACTTAGTGCAGTCTACTCTCATTATATATGCAAGTAGAGTTGTTTAGCTACTGTAAATGAATAAATAAAATAAGCCAAGATATAAAATTCTTGGCTACATGTAAATCTTGTTCATAGGTTATTTTACAGTGACAGTGGCACGTTCTTGAATACGTTCAAATAACCAATGTATATCATTGTTATACATGCGAATGCAGCCAAGTGTTGTAGCTTTGCCAATCGCTTGATTGTTGTTAGTCCCATGAATCGCATACGTTGTTCCGTATGTTCCTGCCATATTTAATCCGAGCCAACGGTCACCAAGTGGATTACGTGGATCGCCGCCTTTAATATGTCCTGTATAATAAGGACGGTTTTTAATTTTATTTACCACTTGAAAAGTACCTTTAGGTGTAGGTGTTGCTGTTTTGCCAGTAGCGACAGTGAAGCTTTTTATAAACTTTCCATTTTGATAGAAATCCATTTTATTTAATTTCGTGTCAACGATAAGTTGTTCGTTAGTTGAAGCTGCTTCCGCAGACATATATGGAACAGTTAAAAAACCTAACGATAACATTATAGTTACTAGTAATTTTTTCATTATATTCTCCTTTTACTATTTTAGTAGCATTACATGCAATGAATTTGTAATCCTCGTAATGCTTGATGTACGTTTTCATTTAGTGATTCAAAAAAAGTAGTGATTTTTGTATTATGTTTGTTGTTTTTATCAATGAGCAATCTTTCATTTAGTAAAAGCTCACCGTGTAGTCCGAAGCTCTGTACTTGAATGTTCATTTCATCTTCTGTTTCAGAAATGATTGGTAAGAAATAATGAAACGCTTTCGTTGGAATGATATAACTTTTTCCAATCATGCTTTCTTGATTAGAATTAGTCCATTTTTTCGTGACAATTTTAATATTCTTTTTAGAAACGACAAAAGATAGCGTTGTGGATTTTGTTAAACTTACGTCAAATTCATTTGTTTCACATATGTGTAAATTAAAAATCGTTTCATTTGGATGAGATTCAATATTGGTATTAATAAAATCGTGCATTTTATAAGCTTCCATTCTTATTCTCCCTTTTTTCATTTTCAGAAAGCGATTTATATTTATTCAATTTAATGTTTAGGTAATATAGTAGTAAAAGTTTTCAACAAATTCCGATATAATCTTACAATACATATATGAAGCTAATATGAAGTTAGTATGAGTTTGTTATGGTTTTTTATAGAGAACAAAATGAGGCGATTTTCGAGTGCTGAAAACTGGATAAAATTTGTATATTAATGACTCTAGCTATTGTAATAGGTAGGTGTCATCCCGTTTTAAAACGATAATTTATATAATTAAATAAAGAACAGAAAACTTTAGCATGAGCCTTACAAAAATGTAATAAAAATGTAAGCTATTGTGATAGTTATTTCGACAATTTTTTTATACAATAATAGTAACAAGTTGTACGTGGATGAAAGGGGAGATGACATGGAATGGGTTCATGAATTATTTCAGCAATACGGGTATTATGTAGTACTTGTAGGTTTGCTGTTAGAATATATTGCACTTCCGTTTCCGGGAGAGCCAACATTAGCATATGCGGGATTTTTAGCACAGAAGGGTGATCTAAGTTTACCTATTTTAATTATCCTATCCTTTATTGGGACAGGTGTAGGAATGACAATCCAATACTTTTTAGGAAATAAGCTTGGTATGCCTTTTGTTCAAAAATACGGGAAATACGTATTTTTAACACAAAGAAAAATTGATTTAACGAGAATGTGGTTCGATAAGTATGGATATTTCCTTATCTTTATTGGTTTCTTCATTCCTGGTGTACGTCATTTTACAGGATACTTTGCAGGTATCATTAACTTACCGTTTCGCCGCTTTGCGATTACAATTTATTCAGGTGCTCTGTTTTGGGTATCATTCTTCTTAATCGGTGGTTATTGGTTAGGTGGAAACTTACAGGATATTTTTGGGGTGCTAGAAGGTCATATCGGTAAAATTATCTTTGGAGTTATCGTGATCGTAGCAATTACGTTAGGCATTCGTTTCCGCAAACAGTTAAAACGAGTACTGTTACAAAACGCAAGTTAATATGAAATCCATTCTATGTCAAAATTTAGGAAGGCAGTGCTTTTGAGCACTGCCTTTTTTATTGTGTTTTCCAGTTTGCTTTTATTTTCCCCTCGATACCGTAACCGGTCACTACTATATAATATGTTCCCGTTTTACTAGGTGAAAGTTCGTACGTATCGTTGCTTAGTATGGACATAGGTTCATATTTATCCCGCTATTTGCCGGGCAGTAAGACTCCCGCCTCAAAATTCAGCTGAAGCAAAGAAGTTAGGTAGGAG
>NZ_JBALMG010000118.1:18047-24176 GCF_036963225.1 Bacillus sp. JJ783
ATGAACAAAACCCCTACTGATTAAAGTTTCACTTTATTAAATTCACTAGAAAAGCCAGTGCTATAACCTTGGTAGGTGCTATTTTCAGTAATAAGGAAGTTTACGTTGACCTCAATTATGTAGTTCTTAAAAATTATTATATACGTTATGTCTAGTATAATATATATCCATTTTTGACATGTATCTAAGTCAAAATGACAATGATAATTGACATTTGAAAGGATATTATTTACAATTTTAATTAAATAAATGAAAAAGAGGTAAAGCATGAAGCTTCAAAATAGAGTGAGGGAATTTAGAGCAAAGCATCGTTTATCACAAGGTGAGTTAGGTAAAGCGATTGGTTCATCTCGGCAAACCATTAGTTTAATTGAGCGTGGGGATTATGCGCCGTCTATTGTGTTATCGCTAAAAATCGCAAAAATTTTTGGAGCGCCGGTGGAGGAGATATTTATGTTAGTGGAGGGGGAAGAGGAAGATGGAGAGTAGACTAAAAAAACAATTCAATATTTTGGGGAAGTTTTTATTAAGTATGATATTTGGCTTTTTTGCATCTTATATAGCTTTAGATTTGCTTTCGGATGAACCGAGAAAATTATCACCGAATATATTACTAGGGGTATGTACGATATTTGGAGTAGTAATGATTTATTACACGTGGAAGAATACACGTATGTTAGCGAAAGCACGCGATGAAGAAGAGAGCGTACAAGGCAGAAAGTTAGGCATTATAATCATGTATTTACGTGTAGGTGATATAGTGATGCAGGCATGGTTTGTATATGCAATTATTACATGTAGACGTGCACTCATACATGACGAAAATGTTTCATTTACAGTTTGGAATTTGGTAGCTGCTACTGCCTGTTTAACCATTGTAGTGATTATTGGGATCATAACAAAGAATCGTTATAACAAGCTATATCCTGAACAAGGTGTAACATATATGGAATCGATGAAAATGTGGACGAAAAATGCAGATGAGGGGTTAAAGCATATTGTGCATGAGGCTGGATATAAAGCGTATGAATTTACAAATACAGTACTGGCGTTGGCTTGGTGGGCTGCCGTTATATATACAGCGACTAGTGATATCAATTTCGTGTTGCTTGGCTTAATCTCGTTTATTTGGATATTACATATCGGGAAATTTATGTACGAAATGCATAAAAAGATGATTTATTAAGGGGAGAGAAACGGTGGATATTTTAAGAAGACCTGCTTTTTCATTATTCGTTGCCTTCGTTTGCTCCGCTTTATACGGATTCATTCGAATAGAAAAAGTACAGCAAATTATAGAAATATGGGCCTTTTTCGGGATTGCATTGCTAGTGTTAGCTATTCATGAATTAGGGCATGTAATATGTGGTTTGATAGTCGGTTTGAAATTTAAGTTTATGGCAGTAGGACCAATTACTGTTCAAAAAGAAAAGGGGAAAATACGGATTCGAGAAAATAAAATATGGATGTATGTTGGTGGCGTTGCAATGTTAGTGCCGCCTTCCACACATACACCGAACCTTTCAAGAAAATGGGCATGGATGACTTTAAGTGGACCATTAACGAGTTTCGTATTTGGCATTGTATCAGGTTACATATATATGGTGAGTTATTACCACATGCTTTTATACTTTTCTGTGTTACATCTTGCAATATTTGTCGTCACAGCAATTCCAATAAAGGGAACGCTACTAAGCGATGGTATGCAATTTCTCATTTTAATTAAAGATGATGAAAAGGCTAGAGAGCATTTATACACGATTCAAGTATCGAGTGAGTTATTTAGTTACAAAAGACCGGAAGATTGGGATGAGAGATTAATAGAGCTTAGTGAGGAAAAATTAAAAGAGGATAAAAGTATAAGCGAGATAATGAGTGGACTTATGCTCGTCTTTTATGCCCGAGCTGATCAAGAGGGAATGGAAAGGGCAATACCGTATGTAGAACAAATTGTTCAACTACCTGTAATGAAAGAAAATAAATTTTTCGTTAGTAGCTTTCATAGTTGGTATCTTTTATATAAAGTACTGTATCAGGAGGGAAATCTTTCCCTGCAAGAAGCGAAGGAACATGCAAAGGCAATTACAAAAATGGACTTAAATGGGTATTACCGCACACAAGGAATTGTTAAATATTTAGAGGGTGATTTAGAAGCTTCACGCACTTATATGAGGAAAGCTGATAAAGAATTGAAGAGCGCTGAGAAGAGTGAGATAGGATATTTACAATTAGAGAGAGAATGGTTTGAGCAGTTGAAGGAGAGGGTATCTTACGATGGGTGAGGTATCCTCTTTTCTGTATGTAATCTTCTGCCGTTCCATAAAAAGTTCGGGGCGAGTAAAATGAGATAAGAAGAGCAAAGCTTGGAGGAATTATATATGGGAATTTTAGCGATTATTTTGTTAGTCTTGCTCATTTATGCTGTTTTTAAAGTGACTTATGTAGCATTAAAGATACTTGCGATTCTTTTAGTTATCTTTTTGATTGTGGAGTTCGGTAGTAAGTTGCTTGGGGGATAGGGTATGTTGTACTTTAGGGATGTTGAAAGATGTCGGTAAGTCGATATCCTGTGTCGAACTGCCGATATAAGTGGAGAAACGGTCGATATATTTGAAAAATCGCTGATATATTTCAGGTAATACCAGCATAGGTATGTGCGGGGGGATAGCAAACAAAAAAGCTGGAAGAGTATCTTCCAGCTTAAGAGTTGCTTTCAATTTGTTGACCATTTTCTTCTTCGTGGTCTTGTAATAGGTTGAATACGTCTGCTAGGCAGAATGCGATAAACCAAGTCCATAGACCGTGGAAGAAAGCTGAGCTTAATTGAAGTGGTAATGTATAGTTTGTCATTGAGTAGGAAATACATCCGCCAACGATTCCGATCATTGTTAATAACATTGTTTTTTGAGCATTTTCTTCTGGATTGAAGAGGAAGAAAATGTATCCGCCTAAAATTGAAGCGCTTACAAGGGTTTCGATTCCATTAAAAATGATATTCTCTCCAAGCTCAGTGTTTGTCCAGAAACAGATTGCACCGCCGACGATGGCAAATAGGACAGCTAGTGTGTATCGTATATATTGATTCATATGTTCATCTCCTTATGTAATAAGATGATTTGGAAGTCAAAAAGGTAGGTATAGTATATTGAAGTGAATTTTAGTTGTACGTATCTTTTTATAAAAAGATCAGTGAAGAATAACTAAGATGAACGGCTTTTGGAAAACCGTTACGTGTATGGTGTCTGAAATATACCCGACTGCTCGTTTCTTTTTGCTTATAAAAATAAGAGAAACTTCCAAGTCTATATACTCTTTTTTGTAAGTCTGCTTTCATTATAACACATTTAGGGGCACAATTATAGAATTATCTGATTTTGTAATAAGTGTAAAAATTAAAAAGCGCAAGGAATTGTAGTTCCTTGCGCTTTTTTATATACGTTTGAAACGGCCGACAATTTCAACTGTTTCAGTAATGTTCATAAATGCTTTATTATCCACTTGGCGGATAATACGTTTCATTTCGCCCAACTCGTAGCGAGTTACGACAGTGTAAATCATTTTTTTCTTATGGTTTGTATAGCCGCCGACAGCATCTACCATTGTTACGCCACGTATGCCGTGATGTAATAGTGAGCTTTTTATTTCCTCACCTTTTTCTGTAATTGTCATTATCGTTAATTTAATATGTTTTGTATGCACGGCATCAATTACTTTGCTGACTACAAACCGACTAATTAACGTATAAAGCGTAATATCCCATCCGAAAATAAATCCTGCTGCAACAAGTAAGATTAAGTTGAATCCAAAGATGATTGCTCCAATTGAAACATCGCGATGTTTCGCTACAATCAATCCAACAACATCAAAACCACCTGTTGAAGAAGCAAATCGGAATATGATTCCTGAGGCAGCACCGCAGATGACACCACCGAATACAGAAGACAGTAAAATATCATCTGAGACTTGGTGTACTGGGATAATGTTCATCGCTAAAGATGATACAGCCACAAAGTATGCCGTTAAAAAGGTTGTCTTCTTACCTAAGTAAAAGTGACTTAAAATAAGAAGCGGAATGTTTAGTAAAAAGATAAGTGCTCCGATATTGTAGTGCATTAAATAACCGATAATCATCCCTACACCAGCGAACCCACCGCTAATCATATTATGCGGGATAAAAAACATATTCATAGAAATTGCATACAAAATAGAAGCTATAAAAATAACAACTAACTGTATTATGAATTCTAAATGAAATGTTTTAGCTGCTGGGAAGGATAAAAAGGCGGTGTCGGGAACGTAATCGGCGTCTCCTAGTTGACCCATAGTATGTTTCATCTCCATATTCATTTTTGATTACAAGAAGAGAATAAAGGTTTTTTCAAAAACTGGCAATAGTTTTATTATAATGCAAAAATTTTATAAATTTCTAACAAATTAAACCTATTCAAAGATACGTGTGAATATACTAAAGAAAGCGAATACATTGGTTTTCTAACATAATTTTTTGAGAAAATATGCAAAATTCTTTTTTGAAAATAAAAGGAAATAGAGAATGTTTGTTGAATGTGCTAAAATGACTTTATTAAGGATGTGAAGCGATGGAATTTTTATTGCAGGATGCAATTCTATATATATCGTTTGTAACGACGGCGCTTTGTTTATTAGAAGTCTTTTTTCTTGCTAACGTTTCTCGCTTTGTGCGTCAGCAAGCATCGAACGGTAGACAGAGAGCGTTTAAACTAGTTGATACGTGTGAAGAGGGTACAAGAAATGTACCGCTATTTTCTATTTTTTATAAATATGGAATGATTCGTTCTGTCCGCAGACAAGAATCGAGTGGAGAGAGTGACGAGGTAGGTCCGTATACACCAATGTTTCGCTAATTAATTACGAAACATTGGAGGAATGAACATGTTAAAATCATACCGAGCTAGGCTCATTAGTTTATCATTATTACTTGTTTTTGTTTTATCTGGCTGCAGTAATGCAGGTACAATTGATTCACATAGTACGGGAATTTGGAACCATTATTTCGTATATCCAATCTCATTTATGATTCAATTTGTTGCTCATCATATACCTGGAGCTAGCTTCGGGATTGCAATCATTATCATTACGCTTGTTGTTCGTTCAGCGATGATTCCATTAGCTGTTTCGCAATATCGTAGCCAAGCGAAAATGAAAAAAATGCAACCTGAATTACAGAAGCTGAAACAGAAATACGGTGATGTGGGTAAAGATCTTGAAAAACAAAAGCAGTATCAAAAAGAAATGTCAGAACTAATGAAATCAGGCGGTTGGAATCCGTTAGCTGGGTGCTGGCCAATCTTTATACAAATGCCGATTTTCTCTGCTTTGTATTATGCGATTAGCCGAACTGAAGAGATTCGTACATCTTCATTTTTATGGGTGAACCTAGGACATGCAGATCCATATCATATATTACCGATTATCGCAGCGTTAACAACATTTATTCAAATGAAGGTGTTCCAATCAAATATAACGCCTGGAGAGCAAGTACAAATGCTGAAAATACAGCAAATTATGATGCCAGCAATGATTTTGTTTATGGGTATTGCGGCACCATCAGGACTTGTGCTGTACTGGATTACAGGTAATTTATTTACAATGACACAAACAATTGTATTAAGAAAAGTAATGGAACGTGAAGAAGTACAATTACAAAATGCATAGAGAAACACCGCTCATGATGAGCGGTGTTTTTTTATTTACATCGTTAAGGAAATTTTAAGAAACCAACATTACTATAGGCGTTGTATACGAAAGTGTACATACTTTAGAAATATGAAGGAGGAAATTTCCTATGAAGAAAAAAACATTTGGGTATGTAGCAATTGCAGGTGCTTTATCATTTGGAATTATAGGAGGAGCTTGCATACCAGCGTTTGCGGCAACTAATACTCCAGCAGCTGAGCAAGTTACAAAAGGAGCTGCAAAGAAGAATTTAGATGAGGCAACAAAACAAAAAGTAAAAACGATTATGGACGATACAAAGAAACAGTTAGAGGAACTAGGTGTGAAATTCCCAGAGAAGGGTAATCGCAAGGAAATGTTTGCGGGATTAGATGATCAGGCGAAAGAAAAAGCGAAGTCGATTTTAGAGCAAGA
>NZ_JBALMG010000118.1:24438-26590 GCF_036963225.1 Bacillus sp. JJ783
GTAAACCTTCCAGAGAAAGAGAAGCATGAAGACATCTTTACGGGATTAGATGATCAGGCAAAAGAAAAAGCGAAAGCGATTCTAAAAAATGAAAAGAAACAATTAGCGGAATTAAATGTCGATCTTCCAAATCATAAATTTTTCATGAAAAAAGATGATAAATAATTGAACTATGCCGTATCTTTCGTGTGGGCAACCGAAAGGTACATATGTGAGGAGGCTGTCTTTGGAGCAGCTTCCTCTTATTATGTAGGTTGCTATCGTTGTCGTTTTTTGTTGGGAAGTCGATATAATTTCATTTACCAGATCACGTTGTTCACGAGAGAGCAAATTAGAGAAAAATGGTAACTTCTGTTATAATATAAGGAGAGAAATATTTCTTATGTTATATAAAAAAAATATTGATTTTTTCTAACAATTCAATATAATGAACAATAACTACAAAATTCGACATCAAGAAGTGATGATGAGGACATGATCAATTTTTTACGATTCTCAGAGAGGGAGGCCTTTGGCTGTGAGCTTCCTAATACGGGAAAATCGATTACCACCTCTGAACTGCAGCAGTGAACGGATATCTAGTAATTGCTTGCCGGCAAAAACCGTTATTTAGACTTGAGAAATTGGTGAAGTGTGTCACTTTACTAATTGAAACAAGGGTGGAACCACGAATACAACACTCGTCCCTTTTTTAGGGAGGAGTGTTTTTTTATTTCATTTTTGCATCACACTAGAATTGGAAGGAGGATACGCAGCATGCATCATGATGAGAAAAACAAAATTGGTTTAACAGTAGCACTTTCTATCGTAGTAGGAACTATTATTGGGTCTGGTGTGTTTATGAAACCAGGGAGCGTATTAGATTACTCGGGGAGTTCTAATATGGCAATCCTTGCTTGGGTAATTGGTGGTCTGTTGACGTTAGCAAGTGGTTTAACAGTAGCCGAAATTGGAGCGCAAATTCCGAAAAATGGTGGGTTGTATACGTATTTAGAGGAGATTTATGGAAGTTTTTGGGGGTATTTATCTGGCTGGATGCAAACGATTGTTTATGGACCAGCTATTATTGGAACGTTAGGTTTGTATTTTAGTTCTTTAATGATTAATTTTTTCTATTTAGATAAAGTATGGAATTTACCAATCGCAATTGGAACAGTTGTGTTCCTAGGCGTTATAAATAGTTTGGGAACAAAATATGGGGGCATCGTCCAAACGGTTACGACAGTTGGAAAGATGATTCCGATTATATTAATTGTTGTGTTAGGGTTTTGGAAAGGGAATAGTGATATCTTCAACGTAGTTGTACCGATATCAGAAAATCAAAGTATCGGGATGGCAATTTTAGCAACTTTATTTGCTTATGATGGTTGGATTTTACTCGCTTCTATTGGCGGAGAAATGAAGAACCCAACAAAGTTATTACCGAAGGCAATGACAGTTGGTATTTTAATTGTAACTGCTGCTTACGTATTAATTAACTTAGCGTTATTAAATGTATTACCAGCAACGAAAATTGTGGACCTTGGAGAAAATGCAACAGCGACAGCTGCAGGCATGTTACTTGGAGAATATGGCGGGAAAATTATTAGTATCGGTATTATCATTTCTATTTTCGGCTGTTTAAATGGAAAGATTTTAACGTTCCCACGTATTCCGATGTCGATGGCAGAGCGTGGACACCTTCCGTTTTCTAAGTTTATCGCAAAGGCACATGAGAAGTTTAAAACACCAGCGAATGCGATTACTGTTGAAATCATATTAGGAATTATTTTAATGCTTATTAGTGATCCGAATAAGCTATCTGAGATTTCCGTATTCATTATTTATATTTTCTATGTAATGACGTTTATTGGTGTCTTCATTTTAAGAAAGCGTAACAAGGATAAAGAGCGTGCATATAGTGTACCGTTATTCCCGATTGTACCAATCGTTGCGATTTTAGGGTCGTTATTTGTACTTGGAAGTGCGATTATTAACGATCCGGTAAGTTGCTTCTTATCAATTGGAATTGTATTTACTGGACTTCCGGTGTATTGGTACTTAAATAAGAAGAAAGAAACTGGAGTTTAATGATTGAAGGGCAGGCGTATAATACGCCTGCCTTTTTTGCTGTGAAAAAATTGTACTTGCGTCCACTTTCTCTTTTGGTTAC
>NZ_JBALMG010000118.1:26611-46468 GCF_036963225.1 Bacillus sp. JJ783
GTAACCAAAAGAGAAAGTGTGGGGAAAGACTTGAATTTTCGTGTATATATTTTAGCTATTGCGGCTTTCGTAGTCGGAACGGTTGAGCTAATTATAGGAGGAACGCTTGATTTAGTTGCCAATGATTTAGGTGTGTCGATTAGTGCAGCTGGTCAGCTTATTACAATATTTTCAGTAGTATTCGCTCTATCAGGGCCGGTTTTATTAGCATTAACAGGCAAGTTTGAAAGAAAGAAATTGTATGTTGTGGCATTATCAATTTTCTTAATTGGAAATATCATTTCGGCATTTAGTGTGAATTACGGGATGTTAATGTTCTCGAGAGTAATTTGTGCAGCGAGTGGATCGCTTATTATTGCACTATCGGTAACACTTGCTTCTAGTGTAGTAGAGCCGCATTTTCGTGCGCGTGCAATTGGAATCATTTTCATGGGTATTAGTGGATCACTCGTACTTGGAGTGCCGCTCGGTCTTGTGCTCGGAAATGCATATGGATGGCGTGCACCATTTGTATTAATTTCAATATTAACTGTTATGGCGATTGCTTGTATTTCATTATTCTTAACGAAAGTACCACCGACATCAGTATTATCAATAAGAGAACAAATTGCTACGTTAAAGGATAAAAAAATTGTAAGTGCACAGTTAACATCATTTTTATTTTTAACAGGTCATTTAACGCTATACGCATATTTAACGCCGTTTTTAAAAGATGTCATGCATGTTGAAGCAAATTGGATTAGTGTGTTTTACTTCATTTTCGGAATTGCAGCGGTACTTGGAGGTGGCCTTGGCGGCTGGCTTGCGGATAAATGGGGATCGCAGAAAAGTATTATTTCCATCATTATCGTATTTGCATGTGCAATCTTTATGTTGCCGATGATGACATTCTCATTCCCGCTCTTTATTATTATGATGGGACTGTGGAGTATGCTGAGCTGGGCGATTTCACCAGCTCAGCAAAACTATTTAATTGAAATTGCACCAGAATCAGCTGGTATTCAGCAAGGTTTAAATAACTCTGCACTTCATTTAGGAATTGCGCTCGGTTCAACAGTAGGCGGAGTTGTTATTGAAAAATCATCTGTTATATATAACGCTTGGGTAGGCGGCGTTTTTATTATATTGGCACTGCTTTGTGCGATTTTCTCAATTACGAGAGGTCGTTCGAATCAGTTTGCGAAAGAAGAATCTATCTTATGATAGGTTCTTCTTTATTTGTAAAAAATTGCAGGGGTTAGTAGAGAAATCGAGAAGGAAGTATATAGCGAGGTGATAGCGTATGGATTATTCAATTATTGGTTTTATATTCACAGTACTGCCGTTATTTGTGATTGTTTTTGTTTTTAGATGGATTCGTTTCATCTATCAAAATTCAGAGAAACAAGTGGAGCAAAATGAGAAGATTATTGAGCTTTTGATGGAGCTAAAGGAGCAAAAAAAATCGTAAAATGGTCTATTCGTTTGGGTGTAAACTTTACAAAACGTACACATAAAGAATGACCGTTCTGTATTTACAAATCAAAACCAGCCGAAAAACCAACTACATAAAATTGAATTAGCGAAGGCATAAAAAAGACCTGTACCAAAAGAGTATGTAAAACTCCTTTTGGTACAGATTTTTTTATGTGAGAAATTACTATAGGAATGTATTAATACCTCAATTTCATCAACAAACTCTTAATTTCCTCATCTTCCATAAAGAGATCATGGTGCTTCTCTGTAATCTTCGCAAGTGCAACGTCATGATAGAAGAACTCCGTAAAGAACTTCACGAAAGGTTGTGACATTGTTTTCATCGCTTGCCATGATTCTTGCTCTACACCAGCAAATAAAATTTCACGATCGTCAATGATGAGTAGTAAGTAACGCTCTAATGCGTTAGGTTCTTGAGCTGGGATTAAAAAATGCATGTTTTCTAAGTCTGTTTCCACTTTTCCAACTATGAGGGACTCGACTTGGACGCCTTGTTTTGCTTTTTGTTCTAGTAAAGGAAGATATTCTAAAAGGGTATCATTCCATGCGGAGATGCGTATGGATTCTTTCGCATCTTCTACAAGTTGCCTACTTTGTACTTTAATAGAAGACTGCATTTTTAAACTCCAAACGCGGTCATCTGTAAATGACTTTTTAGAAATATTATTTTCAAGTTCTTTAATATTAGATTGGAATTCTGTCGTTAACTTTTCAATTGCTAGCTTGAGTGGTAATGCTGTATACAATTTTTTCTTTTCAGAAACAGAATCCATCACCATCCCTTTATCAATGAGTCGTGCTAACACTTCGTATATTTTTGCTTTTGGAACACCTGAATGTTTAACGATAGTCGTTGCATCTAATGGGTCATTGCTTGATACGACAACTTTATAGGCCTGGCTTTCATATTGTGAGAAACCGAATTTTTGTAGCATAGTTCCCTCCGAACGAATGAGATTATATGTTAAGGATAATGAACTATTTGTTTTTACACAAGTGTCGAGATAATAACTAAGCTGATTGAAATGAGAATAAATTTCAATTTTTTAAACTATATGGATTGAGCTTTCTGATTTATCTATTATACTTAATATAGTGATTAGTAAGATTAAATTTCATCGAGAAGGGGATGCTTGAGGGAAGATGTTGAGAAGTTTACGTTTAAAAATTGCAGTAGTATTTTCGGTACTTATTTCTATGATGTTTGTAATATTAGGTACAGCTGTGTATCAATTGCAAAAAGAGAAAGAAACGCACTCCTTAGACCAGTATTCTGAAAATACGATGGATCTTGTGACAGAGCAGTTAACTGCATTTATGCAGCGAATTGAAGAAGATATGGGGCATTATGGAACTCATGATGATATTCAAAACATGCTACAAGATGGGGTTACTCCAGAAGAGGAGAGTTTTATTTTAAAGGAATTTTCAAGGTTTAAAAAGAATCATCCTGATATTTTAGATGTCTACATAGGGACGAAAGATAAAAAAACGTTGAGCGCAAATCTTGCTGAAGGAGGCAAAGTACCGGAAGGATATGATCCAACAAGTCGTCCTTGGTATAAAGCGTCAGAAGCAGATACAAAATCGATTATTTGGGGACAACCACAATATGAAATCGCGACAGGTAAGTTAAGTATTGGAGTTTCAAAAGCCATTGTCAGGCAAGATGGTTCTGTGTTAGGTGTTGTAGCAATGGATGTATCACTAGGGACGATTCAAAAGCTACTCCATAATATTCAATATAATAATGGCGGAGAAATGTTTATTATAAATGATAAAAATATTGCCATTGTGTACCCAGAGAAGGTAGGAAAAGATGTTTCGAAAGAACCACTTGTTAAAAGTTTAAATAAAGATGAAACGAAATTTGCAGCGGCGACATTAGGCGGAAAAGATGTAGTGGCTTATAGTCAATTGTTTGATAAGATGAAATGGAAAATCGGGATTGTATATCCGAAAGAGTCCATTGATAACTTACTAATAGAAACAAGAAATACGGTTATTTTAACGGCGTGTATAAGTTTATTAATTGGAATAGTTGCATCATATATATTCTCAAGAAGATTAGCAAGACCATTACAACTATTAACAAATCACGTTCAAAAAGTAGCGGAAGGTGATTTAACACTACAAATGAAGGTGACAAGTAAAGATGAGGTTGGTACGCTTACGACTCACTTTAATGATATGGTTGAGCAAATGAATGAAATGGTAAGTAAAATTAAAAATAGTGTATCGACAGTACAGCAATCGACTCACAATCTGCATTATTTAACGAATGAAACTGTAGCAGCTAGTAGAGAAGTTTCAGGTGCAATGGATGATGTGAGCGGAGGCGCGTCTACTCTTGCTAATAGTGTAGAGGAGGTTTCAGCGCAACTTGAAAATATGGCGCAGTCGATGGAAGAAATGAATAGTTCCGTTGGTGAAATAAAGGGAGTGACTGGCAAGGCGGAAGAAGCATCTAAGCAGGGACTCAATACGATGCGGAATTTAGTTCGTACAAGAGAACAATCATCTTCTATCGTTGTTCATACGGAAGAAGCATCAGGTAAGTTAGAGCAAAGGGTTGGATCGATTCAAAATGTGGTGGCACTTATAAAAGGTCTTTCGGATCAAACGAATTTACTGGCTTTAAACGCTTCAATTGAAGCAGCACGTGCAGGTGAGCAAGGTAAGGGCTTTGCTGTTGTTGCGGAAGAGGTTCGAAAATTAGCTGAACAATCAAAAGAGGCAACGAGTGAGATTGCAATAATGATTAGCGATGTGCAGTTAGAAGTAAAACGAGTTGTAGAAGTTGTAAGTAAATTGAAAGACATTGCGGATGTACAAAAAAAAGTTACGACAGAGGCAGAGGCTGAATTCCGCACAATTATGTCAGTTGTAAGCACAATTAGTACATCAGTTGGAAAAATTGTAGAAGAGGTAAATAACATAGGTCACGAGCAAGAAGACATTACAGAAGTTATGCAAACAATTGCTAGCACAAGTCAAGAGAGCGCGGCTGTTTCTGAAGAGGTAAATGCAGCAACTGAATCACAAGTGAATCATTTAGAAAAAGTAGCTCATACGATGGAAAGTTTGACAGAGAATATGCAGGACTTAGAGAGAGTGGTTGAGCAGTTTAAAGTAGAAGAGTAACGTATTAGTAAAATGATGAGGATTTCGGTAAAATAGATAATGGATATATAAGAAGCAGTTATAGGAGGAAGATTATTATGGCAATTGTTGATGTATCGATTATTCCAGTAGGAACAGGTAATCCAAGTGTTAGTGAATATGTAGCAGAAGTACAAAAGGTGCTAGAGAAAAATGCTGATCGCGTGAAGTATCAATTAACACCGATGAATACAGTAATTGAAGGAGATCTTCCTGTCATTTTAGAAGTCATTCAACAAATGCATGAAGTTCCATATACGAAAGGTGCACAGCGCGTTGCGACAACAATTCGTATCGATGATCGTCGTGATAAAGTAAGCACGATGGAGAAGAAATTAAACTCTGTTCGATCAAAATTATAAGAAGAAGCAGCGATTTTCGCTGCTTTTTTCATATAGGAGGAAAATAAGATGAGTGAAAAGTTTAATGAGCAGTTTGATGGTTTGCTAGAGAAATACACGGAACTATTACTTGGAGAGAGCAACGAAGAGCGTAAAGAGCAGGTACAGAAATGGGCACTTTATTCTTATATGGCTAAGACGATGCCAGCTTTAGTGAAACATTGGAATGAGACGTATCCAGATGCAAAAGAAGAGATGGTACAGTTAATTACGAATATTAAAAAGCTGAATGATGAGAAGCGAAATGAGAAGTAAGAAGGCTTGAGATAATGTTACCTCAAGTTTTTGTTATTAATATCCTCATATAATTTACATGAAATATAAATGGTTTTGTGAGCATGTCGAATATTTTCGGCATGCTCATTTTTTTCCTAGTAAACCCGTTTTTTCTGAATGTCGAAAAATATTTTCTTCATATTTACAAACGAGAATATAGGGTTTTAAATGTTTTGATAGTATTTTATAAATTATCTAAATAATTATTTGTATCAAATAATTTTAAACAGTGATATAATTTCGAAGAGGGGTAAAAAACAGATAAATTATAGTCATAGGGGTGAATTACATGGAACAATTAATGCGAAATTCGTTTCTTTTCTTATCTAAAAATAAAGCGCTAACAAAACTGGCTAAAAAGTACGGTTTACGCTTTGGTGCAGGTCGCTTCGTCGCAGGGGAAACAATTGAATTAGCGACAGCTGCAATTAAAGCATTAAATAAGCAAGGTCTTTGTGTAACAATCGATTATTTAGGTGAATTCGTTGATAACGAAGCGGAAGCAAATGAAATGGCTAGCGAATCGATTGAAGCGATTCGTGCAATTGGAAGAGAAGGTCTTAATTCGCAGCTTTCTTTAAAGATGACTTCTATGGGATTAGATATCTCTGACGAAATCGTAATGAACAATATGCGCCGTATTTTAGAAGCTGGAAAAGAAAATGGTGTGTTTATTACAATTGATATGGAAGACTATACGCGCTGCGGGAAAACAATTGATATCTTTAAACAATTAAAATCTGAATACGATAATATTGGTACTGTTATTCAAGCTTACTTATATCGTACAGAAAAGGATATGGAAGATTTAAACGCTTATAATCCTAATTTACGTCTTGTAAAAGGGGCCTATAAAGAACCTGAAGAAGTAGCGTTCCCGGAAAAGAAAGATGTAGATGATAATTATAAAAAGATTATTAAAATGCACTTATTAAATGGAAATTACACTGCAATTGCTTCACATGACGAAGCGATTATTGAATATACGAAAAAACTTGCCGAAGAACACAACATTCCAAGGGATCAATTTGAATTCCAAATGTTATTTGGTATTCGTACAGAGCGTCAACTTGAGCTAGTAAAAGAAGGCTACAAAATGCGCGTTTACGTACCTTATGGAAACGACTGGTATGGCTATTTCATGCGTCGTCTAGCAGAACGTCCAGCAAACGTTGCGTTCGTATTAAAAGGTATGATCAAAAAATAACCAAGGAGAAAATACTCCTTGGTTATTTTAATTGCTGAAATGCGTAGTTTGCCATTTTCTTCGTATCAGGGTATAGCTGCGCGCGAGTAGAAGATAACACGACGTTAATGACGCGTTTACCTTCTTTTTCATCAACTGTTACGACTGTGTATTTTCCGAGTGCTGATAAACCGCTTTTACTTCCAATGGCATATGGATCGTCATATAGTTCTTCTCGTCCATAGTTTGCAATGTTTGGAGAGCGCTCTGAAGTATGTAGAGTAGTACGTGTTGAGTTCATATAATCTAAAACAATTGGATACTTTAATGCTTCTTTCGTAATAATAGCAATGTCATAAGGTGATACTTTATTTCCAAGTGCATCAGCACCACTTGCGTTTTTGAAAGTCGCATGCTTTGTACCAATTTCCTTCGCTCTAGCATTCATCATTTTCACAAACTCTTCTTTTGATTCCGCAATATGTTCAGCGATTGACTCAGCGATTGGGTCTGCACTAATAATAAGCATAAGTTTTAATGCCTCATCACGTTTTAACTTTTCACCCGCGCGAAGCTTAATCTTCTTACTTTGACTTTCCGTTTTAATCGCATTCTCTGTAACCGTAATTTCTTCATCTTCTTTTACATTCTCTAGTAAGAGTAAGGTAGTCATCATTTTCCCTATACTAGCGGGATAAGAGCGCTCATCTTCCCGTTTTCCATACAAAGTTTCACCTGTGTCTGCATCGATTGTAATCCCGTATTGCCCAGTAATACTAGGTTGATCTGCTTTTACAGCTTGTTGTCTGTGAGCATAAGAAAAGAAAATCATCCCTGTAAATAGTGTGGCGATCATTACAATCATAATTACTGTTCGTTTCATCGTCGTTCCCTCTTTTGTTTTCCATATGTACAAATAAATTGGGCAGAAAAAGCAGCCATTAATCATTATGCCACGTTCTCTGCCCAAAAATATAGCGTTATTTTTCGCCCATATTATGCTTCTTATATTGTTGGTTATTACCTTGACGCCCTTTTTCAACACCGTGATTATGCGGACCGGCATTTCCAGTTACACTTGCTGCGCTAATTCCAGCTTTTGAAGGGTTCTTCTTAAGTTTTGCCATATATATTCCTCCAGTTTCGTCAGATTATAAAAAGGAAAAGTGCATTTTAATGAAGAAAATACACATGTATAGCATAGCCAAATGAAAGAAATATATTTATTTCAGAAAATTTTATCAATAAATATATTGCGAAAATTCAAACTGTATCATATATTTATTAGTAGAGGCTCACTCATTGATTGCGACTTATGTCGAAAAATTGAATGAGCATTCATTCAAGAATAGGGGGAGAAATGGATGTTCCAAATTAAAAAGGCTGCTGTTCTAGGTTCAGGCGTAATGGGTTCAGGGATTGCGGCACACTTAGCTAATATTGGTATTCCGACATTATTGCTTGATATTGTACCACCGGCGCTTACGAAGGAAGAAGAAGCGAAGGGACTTACATTAGAACATAAAAGTGTGAGAAATCGTTTTAGTAACACGGCTTTGCAAAAACTAGTAAAGCAAAAACCAGCTCCTCTGACAGTGAAAGGTAATCTAGCGCTGATTGAAGCAGGTAACTTTGAAGATGATCTTGAGCGTCTTGCTGACGTAGATTGGATTATTGAAGTAGTAGTTGAAAACTTAGATATAAAGAAGAAACTATTTGAAAAAGTAGATGCTGTTCGTAAATCAGGCTCAATTGTGAGCTCAAATACATCAGGCATTTCCGTTGAAAAAATGGCAGAAGGTCGTTCAGACGACTTCCAGAAACACTTCTTAGGAACACACTTTTTTAACCCACCACGATATTTAAAACTTCTAGAGGTAATACCGACGAAAGAAACTGATCCACAAGTATTAAGCTTCATGAAACTATTTGGCGAAGACGTTCTTGGAAAAGGCGTTGTTATCGCAAAAGACACACCAAACTTTATTGGGAACCGCATCGGTACGTATGGCTTGCTTGTAACGCTTCAAGAAATGATTAAGCGTGGCTATAGCATTGGAGAAGTTGACTCTGTAACAGGTCCATTAATTGGTCGTCCGAAGAGCGCAACGTTCCGTACATTAGATGTTGTTGGTTTAGATACATTTGTACACGTTGCAAATAACGTATATGAAAATGTACAAGAAGAAGAGCGCGACGTATTTAAAGTACCTGCTTTCATGCATGACATGCTTGATAAAAAATGGCTTGGAAGTAAAACGGGTCAAGGCTTCTTCTTAAAACAAGGAAAAGAAATTTTAGAATTAAATCCAGAAACGATGGAATATGGAGCGCGTAAAAAATTAAAAGCTGCATCTATCGAGTTAAGTAAGCAAGAAAAAGGATTATCGAATAAATTGAAAGCGCTTGTATACGCGAAAGACCGCGCAGGAGAGTTGTTATGGAACATCATTACACCAACTCTTTTATACTCTGCAAAACTTCATAAAGAAATTGCTGACGATATCGTTGCAATTGACCAAGCGATGAAATGGGGCTTCGGATGGGAGCAAGGACCATTCGAAATTTGGGATGCAATCGGCGTTGAAAAGTCTGTTCAAAAGATGGAAGAAAACGGCGCAGTTGTTCCTACTTGGGTGAAAGAAATGGTAGAGAAAGGTTTCACTACTTTCTATAAACATGATAACGGCGATAGCTACTATTACGACAATGGTGAATATAAGCTAATCGAACGTAACAAAAAAGCAATTTCTCTTAAGCAGTTAAAAGAGAAAAACGGTGTGTTAAAGAAAAATAGCGGAGCGAGCTTAATTGATTTAGGCGATGGTATCCTTTGCTTAGAATTCCATTCGAAGAGCAATGCAATCGGTATGGATATTACGCAAATGATTAACTACGCTGTTGATGAAGTAGAGAAAAATTATAAAGGTCTTGTTATCGGAAACCAATCGAAGAACTTCTGCGTTGGTGCGAACCTTGCAATGATCTTAATGGAAGCACAAGACGACAACTACTTTGAAATTGAGTGGGTTGTGAAAAACTTCCAAGATGCAATGACGAAAATTAAGTACTCTTCTAAGCCAGTTGTAGCGGCGCCATATGGTATGACGCTTGGCGGCGGTACAGAAGTTTGTTTACCAGCAGCGAGCATTCAAGCTTCTAGCGAAACATATATGGGCTTAGTAGAAGTAGGTGTTGGCTTAATCCCTGGCGGAGGCGGTAACAAAGAGTTATACATTAAACACTTAAACAAAATGGCAAACGGTGTAGAATTTGACTTACAAAAAGTTGCGAATAAAGTATTCGAATCTGTAGCGATGGCGAAAGTTTCTACATCAGCACAAGAAGCTGTATCGAACAACTTCTTAGGCGATAAAGACGGTATTAGTGTGAATGGTGATCACTTACTATATGATGCGAAACAAAAAGCACTTTCTTTATATGAAGCAGGTTATAAAGCACCTATCCGCAAAAAGATACCAGTTGTTGGTGAGACAGGATATGCAACGCTTGTACTTGGTGCAGAGGCAATGCATTTATCAGGTTACATTTCTGAACATGATCTTCACATTGCGAAGAAACTTGCATATGTCATTGCGGGCGGAAAAGTGCCGTACGGAACAGAAGTTGATGAGCAGTATTTATTAGATGTAGAACGTGAAGCATTTATTAGCTTAGTAAGTGAGATGAAATCACAAGCAAGAATGCAGCACATGCTTGTAAAAGGAAAGCCATTACGTAACTAATAACGAGGGGAGATATCGTTCATGAGAGAAGCTGTCATTGTTGCGGGAGCAAGAACACCAATTGGAAAAGCAAAGAGGGGTTCATTAAAAACAGTTCGTCCTGACGATTTAGGGGCATTAGTAGTAAAGGAAACGTTAAAGCGTGCGAATTATGAAGGACCAATTGATGATTTAATTTTCGGTTGTGCGATGCCAGAAGCAGAACAAGGTTTAAATATGGCTCGTAATATCGGCGGGCTAGCAGGACTTTCTTACGATGTTCCAGCTATTACAATTAACCGTTACTGTTCTTCTGGTTTACAAAGTATCGCTTACGGAGCAGAGCGCATTATGCTTGGTCACTCTGAAGCTGTATTATCAGGCGGAGCGGAATCAATGAGTTTAGTTCCGATGATGGGACACGTTGTTCGTCCAAATAGTCGCCTTGTAGAAGCTGCTCCAGAATATTATATGGGTATGGGACATACAGCAGAGCAAGTTGCTGTGAAATATGGAATTTCTCGTGAAGAGCAAGATGCTTTTGCGGTAAGAAGTCACCAGCGCGCAGCAAAAGCGTTAGCTGAAGGGAACTTTGCGGATGAAACAGTAGCTGTAGATGTAATGTTACGCACTGTTGGAGCAAACAACAAACTGCAAGAAGAAACACGTATTTTCGCACAAGACGAAGGTGTAAGAGCAGAGACGACGCTAGACATTTTAGGTAAATTACGTCCAGCATTTAACGTTCGCGGTTCTGTAACGGCTGGTAACTCTTCACAAATGAGTGACGGAGCAGCATCTGTACTATTAATGGATCGTGAAAAAGCAGTGAGCGATGGTATGAAGCCACTTGCGAAATTCCGTTCATTTGCAGTAGCTGGTGTACCACCAGAAATAATGGGAATCGGCCCAATTGCTGCAATTCCGAAAGCGTTAAAATTAGCTGGTTTAGAGCTATCTGATATCGGTCTATTCGAACTAAATGAAGCATTCGCTTCTCAATCTATCCAAGTTATTCGTGAACTTGGTTTAGATGAAGAAAAAGTGAACGTAAACGGCGGTGCAATCGCACTTGGACATCCACTAGGCTGTACAGGAGCAAAACTAACACTATCCCTTATTCACGAAATGAAACGCCGCAACCAACAATTCGGTATCGTAACAATGTGTATCGGCGGCGGAATGGGAGCAGCGGGAGTATTTGAATTAATATAAAAAAAAGTGCAGGTGGCTCGCTCAGAACAGGAGGGCGTTGGAAGCCCTGACGAAGAGGCGCTTTTTGCCTCACAGGAAGGGGTGAAACGGCCGACTGTTTTAGCCACGGGAACTAGATTATAAAAAAAGTGTAAGCGGCTCGCTCAGAATGTGAGGGGGATGGAGCTTCAGACGAAGAGGCGCTCTTTGCCTCGCAGGAAGAAGCGAAGCCACCGAACATTCTAGCCGCTGGAACTGGATTATATAAAAAGAATGGAAGCAACAAAGGTTTATAAAAAATAAACGTGAGAGCCAGCTTCTTTCAAAATGAGAGAAGCGGCTCATGAAAATATGAAGGAGGAAATTTTCATGGAAAAAACAGTAGGAAGTGCGGTTAAAGGCGGTAGCTTTTTAGTAGATGAGATTACAATTGATCAAGTGTTTACACCAGAAGATTTTTCATCTGAGCATAAAATGATTGCAAAAACGACAGAGGACTTTATCGTAAATGAAGTTCTTCCAGAGCTTGAATATTTAGAGCAACATGAGTTTGATCGTTCGGTTCGTCTTTTAAAAGAAGCTGGTGAACTTGGTTTATTAGGCGCTGACGTACCAGAAGAGTACGGCGGAATTGGTCTTGATAAAGTAAGCTCAGCGTTAATCGCAGAGAAATTCTCTCGCGCTGGTGGTTTTGCAATCACTCACGGTGCTCACGTTGGTATCGGATCTTTACCAATCGTATTATTCGGTAACGAAGAGCAAAAGAAAAAGTATTTACCATTACTTGCAACTGGTGAAAAATTAGCTGCATATGCATTAACTGAGCCAGGTTCTGGATCTGATGCATTAGGTGCGAAAACAACTGCACGTTTAAATGCAGAAGGTACACATTACGTATTAAACGGTGAAAAACAATGGATTACAAACTCTGCATTTGCTGATGTATTTGTTGTATATGCTAAAGTAGACGGCGAGCACTTCTCGGCATTTATCGTAGAGAAAGAGTATGCTGGCGTATCTACAGGCCCTGAAGAAAAGAAAATGGGTATTAAATGTTCTTCAACTCGTACGTTAATTTTAGAAGATGCATTAGTACCGAAAGAAAATCTACTTGGGGAAATTGGTAAAGGCCATATTATCGCGTTCAACATTTTAAATATCGGTCGTTATAAATTAGGTGTTGGTACAGTTGGATCTGCGAAACGTGCAGTAGAAATTTCAGCACAATATGCAAATCAACGTCAACAGTTCAAGCAACCAATCGCTCGCTTCCCATTAATTCAAGAGAAACTTGCGAATATGGCAGCGAAAACATATGCAGCTGAAAGCTCTGTATATCGTACAGTAGGTTTATTCGAAAGCCGCATGAGCACATTATCTGAAGAAGAAGTAAAAGACGGTAAAGCAGTAGCAGCTTCTATCGCTGAATATGCAATCGAGTGCTCTTTAAATAAAGTATTCGGTTCTGAAGTGTTAGATTACACAGTAGATGAAGGTGTTCAAATTCACGGTGGTTACGGATTTATGGCAGAGTACGAGATTGAAAGAATGTACCGCGATTCTCGTATTAACCGTATTTTCGAAGGAACGAATGAAATTAACCGCCTAATCGTACCAGGTACGTTCTTACGTAAAGCGATGAAAGGTGAATTACCACTTCTTCAAAAAGCACAAAAATTACAAGAAGAGTTAATGATGATGATGCCAGAAGAAGTAGGCGATGAGCCATTAGCACTTCAAAAATATTTAGTAAAGAACGCGAAGAAAATCGGTTTAATGGTAGCTGGATTAGCAGCTCAAAAATACGGTAAAGCATTAGATAAAGAGCAAGAAATTCTTGTGAATATCGCTGACATCGTAAGTAACCTTTACGCAATGGAATCAGCTCTTCTTCGTACAGAAAAAGCAATTAAAACAACTGGTCTTGAAAAGAATAAACAAAAAGTGTTATACACTGAAGTATTCTGCCAAGAAGCATTCAACGAAATCGAAGCAGATGCGAAAGAAACACTTATCGCAGTTGAAAATGGCGACATGCTGCGCATGATGTTATCATCATTACGTAAATTAACTCGCCACACACCACTTAACGTAATTCCGAAGAAACGTGAAATCGCTGCGAAAATTTTAGAAGATGAGCGTTACACAGTTTAATATATGATGGGGAACCAGTGGCCGTTTGGCTGCTGGTTTTTTTATCGATGGATTCTTGAAAAGGGCTGTTTTACATATGTATTTGTAAACGGCTTTTTTTAATGGAGGTAAAGGAGATGAAGTTAATAAGAGTAGGAACAGTTCACCAAATCGCATTTTTACCGCGTCTATTTCCGATTAACTGTTACTTTGTTGAAGAAGAAACAGGATTAACTTTAATTGATGCTGCTTTACCATTTTGTGCAAAGAAGATTTTAGAAGCGGCTCGAAAAATAGGAAAACCGATTACGAATATCGTTATTACACATGCGCATGATGACCATATAGGGGCGCTCGATGCTATAAAACAAGAATTGCCGAATGTTCCGGTCTATATTTCTAAAAGAGATGCAAGTTTACTTGAAGGGGATTTGTCACTGCAACTAGGGGAACCAGACACGCAGGTAAAAGTAAGTGTGTCAAAAAGGATAAAGACGATTCCAGATATTCTTCTTCAAGAGGGAGATCAAATAGGTTCCCTTGTAGCGATTGCAGCTCCAGGTCATACACCGGGATCAATGGCGTTTTTAGACACGAGAAATGATGCAATCATTGTTGGAGATGCATTTCAAACGAGAGGCGGGATAGCGGTAGCAGGGCAATTAAATTGGCTTTTTCCATTTCCTATGTTTGGTACGTGGGATGCAGAATTTTCATTAACGAGTGCACAGAAATTGCTGGAGTATAAGCCGTCTATATTAGCGACAGGGCATGGGAAGATGATTAAAGATCCGTTAGTGCAAATGCAACGGGCGATTGAAGAAGCGGAAAGGAATTTAGCGAGAAAGAGCCTCAAATAATTTTGAGGCTCTTTTTGCTAGATGATATTATTTTGCTGGTTTTAAAAATGTGTATATGGCTAAGGAAAAACAAAGGAAAATAAATGCGATAGGATCTTGATATGGATTAGGTTCAGAGCCCTTCTGGATTTCTGTAAGGAAGTCATGTGTTTTCATGTTCATTGCTCCTTTAATTAATAAGTTTTATATGATGCGAGGGTTATGGTGGATAGATAAGGAATTTTTGGAATTTTATCTAATAATTATTCTATAGTAATCTAATTCCTAAATCTATAGAATGCAAAGTTTTCGTGATATGTAAAATTGCATATTATTCTTGTTTTGGTTTTTGTTATGTTGTTTATATGTATATTAAGAACTAAAGATTATTATGAATTAAAACAAGTGGAGGAATAGTATGAGTAAAACAGTATTAGAGGCTTATAGCGTAGAAGAGAGGATGGACAATTTAACATATAAAAATTTATTAGTAATGATAGCAAGTATTTTGGGGTTCCTATTAATGGGGGGATTATTCCTTGCTTTAGCTCTTGGAATTTTTGGAGAAGAGGTATTACGTGCTAATTTAGAGGGATATTATTTACTTCTATTTGATGCGGCTGTGGTTGCTATTGTTTTATTTGCTTATAAACCAGTGCTTCATTTTATTAAGAACATTTGGGATGTATCTGTTTTAAAAAGTGGGAAAACCTACTTGTATTTATTACTAGGTTTTATCGTCATTGCATTAACTCAGTATGTAATGTTAGAGCTGTTTAGCTTTGAAAGTGCAGGGCAGCAACGAGATCAATTAGGGGGAGAGACACTTCAAAATAGTGTGGTACAAAGCATTATATATGTGTTAAGTGTGGCTATAATTACACCAGTTAAAGAAGAGGTTTTATATAGAGGGATTTTGTATCGATTTCTTGAAAAGAAATATAGTTTTCTAGTTGGTATCATTATTTCTTCCTTAATTTTTGGGATTTTTCATGGTGGTTTTCCAATTACGGCAACGATTATGGGGATTGTATTTGCTATGTTATATAAGAAGACACAGTCTATTGTACCTAGTATCATTTTACATATTGCATGGAACTTACTTGTGAGTATAAGTATGATTGTCTCTTTATGAAATTGAACGAATATTTAGCATAAAAGATGGATGGCCTAGCTATGCATCTTTTATTTTGTTTATAGGTAGGAAAAGTTAATTCATGCATACAATCCAAAAAGAACCAAATACTAATGACGAATGAACAAAGAAAGGTAGGAGTATCCTATGCAAAATTTAACAGAGCTTGAAGTAGAAAATTTACGTCATTTAATTGGTGGTCATGCGACGATTATTAACAAATTGGACCAGTATGCACAGGCTTGTACAGATCCAGAGTTGAAACAAATGCTACAAAAGGATGCGCAAGATGCACGAAATACGAAACAGCAGTTAATGACTTTTTTAGGATAGGAGGAAGAGAGAAATGAATGAAAAAGATATGGTAAATGATTATTTAGCAGGGTTAAATTCAAGTTTAACAAGTTATGCAAATTATATTTCTCAGTCTGATAACGAACAGTTACATCAAGCGTTAATTCAAATTCGTAATCAAGATGAGATGCGTCAACGTAATATGTATGAATACGCGAAGCAAAAAAGTTATTACAAGCCGGCAGCACCTGCTAATCCAATGATTGTGCAGCAATTGAAAAGTCAATTAAGTGCGGAATAGTGTGATGAATGAAACGAGCGAATGGATTCGCTCGTTTTTGTTTTGTATATGTCAATAAATACATAATAAATATTTTTCCAGTTGTAACAAATATGACGAAAATTGAATATGACAATTCACAAAAAGGACAAAAGTTTGTTCAATAATTCACAAAGTATCCATGGTTTCTATCGTGAGAACCTCTATAATTAGGAGTGTAAAGAACCAAAGAAATAGACTACATAATCAATTGGGAGAGATTGCTATGAATAGAAACACAAGAAAAATTGCAATTATCGGTACTGGATTAGTTGGATCAAGCTGTGCGTATTCCATTGTAAACCAAGGGATTTGCGAAGAGCTATTGTTAATTGATATAAATCATGAACGTGCAGTTGGAGAAGCGATGGATTTATCGCACTGCATTAACTTTACAAATACAAGAACAAAAGTATATGCAGGAAGTTATGAAGACTGCAAAGATATGGACATTGTTATTATTACAGCAGGACCAGCGCCGAAGCCTGGACAAAGTCGTTTAGACACTTTAGGAGCAAGCGCTAAGATTATGGAAAGCATTGTTGGCGGCGTAATGGAAAGTGGATTTGATGGCATTTTCTTACTCGCATCGAACCCAGTTGACATTATTACATATCAAGTGTGGAAGCTATCTGGATTACCTAGAAATCGTGTGATTGGTACAGGTACATCACTAGATTCTTCTCGCTTAAGAACAATTTTATCTGAAATGTTACATGTAGACCCTCGTAGTATTCATGGGTATTCATTAGGAGAACATGGTGATTCTCAAATGGTTGCTTGGTCTCACGTAACTGTTGGTGGTAAGCCAATTCTGCAAATTTTAGAGGAACAAAAAGAACGTTTTGGTGAAATAGATTTAGATGAAATTGTTGAGAAGACTGCGAAAGCTGGATGGGAAATTTATAAGCGTAAAGGAACTACTTATTATGGAATCGGAAATTCTCTAGCTTATATTGCTCGCTCAATTTTCAATGATGATCACCGTGTTATCGCTGTTTCAGCTATTTTAGATGGTGAATATGGCGAATACGATATTTGTACAGGAGTACCAGCAATTATTACTAGAGACGGTATAAGAGAAGTGGTAGAACTGAACTTATTAGAAGATGAAGAAAGCCGCTTTGCAAAATCAAACGATGTTTTACGCGATTATATGAAAACAATTGGTTACTAAATTATAGGAGAAGGTGAAACAAATGAAAGAATATATAATGTCTCGTGTGTTTAAAGCTTCTGCCGGAATCGCACAGGGTATTTTCGTATCCCTTGGAATTGGTTTACTGATCGAAAATATAGGAAGAATTGTTGATATCCCATTACTTATTACAATCGGAGTTGTTGCAAAATCACTTATGGCACCAGCAATTGGAGCCGGGATTGCTTTTATGCTCGGTGCAAACGGACTCGTAATTTTCTCAGCGATGGTAGCTGGAGCAATTGGAGCCGGTTCAATTTCAATTACTGAAGCTGGTCTCATCATTAAAACAGGTGAACCAATCGGTGCATTATTAACAGCGACTTTAGCAGTTTATATTGGTAAACGATTAAGTGGAAAAACTGCTTTAGATATGATGCTCGTTCCATTTGCAGCAATACTCGGTTCTGGTTTAGTCGGTATTTGGTTAGCTCAAAATATTAGCCCAGTTTTAAATACAGTTGGAGCATTCATTAAAGATAGTTCAGCTGGTAGCCCATTTATCGCTTCTATCGTGATTGCTGTAGTTTGGGGACTATTACTTATCTCTCCAGCTTCATCGGCTGCTTTAGCGATAGCGCTTAGCTTAGATGGTGTTGCAGGCGGTGCAGCACTTGCAGGATGTGTTGCTCAGTTTATCGGATTCTCTGTTATTTCAGCGAAAGAGAATAATTTAGGTGGCATATTAGCTCAGGCACTTTGTACTCCAAAAGTACAGTTGCCGAACATTACTAAAAATCCAATGATTCTCGTCCCAACTGTCGTCGCCAGTGCTATAGTGGGCCCAGTATCAGCATTAATTTTCCAACTGGAAGCAGGAAAAGAAATTGCAGGTCTTGGATTAAGCTCTCTTATCGCACCAATTAATTTAATTTCCAGCCAAGGGTGGGAGGTTGTCCCAGCGATGATAATCACTTATATCATCATCCCAGTAGCCGTTTCTTATATACTTTACATTGCTCTTAAAAAAGCAGGTCGTATTCATTCTGGTGATATGACTGTACCGCAATCTTAATTTGAAAATCTCCTTAATATAGAGAAAAGCAGACTGAAGAAGCCACAGTCTGCTTTTTTACATTTTATGATTTCGTTTTACTGGAACGCGTACTGTTTCTTTTGCTAATAATAGTTGAACACCGAAGTATAGTACGCTTGCAAGCGTCATTCCAGAAATGGCGTCTACAAAGGCATGCTGCTTCGTGAATAGCGTTGATAAAATAATAAGCGTACCGAAGAAAGTAAGGATGTAATATTCCAAAGCATGCTGTTCTCTACGCTTAAAGGCAGCTAACATAATTACAAATGTCGTAAGGACATGAATGCTTGGGAAACAGTTTACTGGTTGATCAATACTATAAATATAGCGGACTAGTTCGGAAAATACATCTGTTCCAACGACGGTTGGGCGTGGCACAGTTGTCTGCCAAAAAAAGTAAATCGAAAAACAAGCAAGTTTTCCAAGAATTACACTACTTAAAGTGACATAATATTGCTTTCGATCAGCAAAACAGTAATAAATAAGTGCACCGTATAAGTATGGAAACCAAAGTAAGTAAGGAATAATAAATGCTTTCACAAATGGAATCCAATCATCTACTACAGTTGTGACATCTACTGCGTGAACAGTAGATTTATTTAATACATCGTAAAGGGGACTTACGAGTACGAGTAGAAGTATATAACTTAACGGAAGAAGAGATGAAAGTTTAAATTTCTTCATGATAATCTCCTATGTTTTAGTAATGTAAATAAATTCAATTGATTATAATATAGAAAATCCAATTGGGCTATCGATTTTACTTACATTTTCTTGAATTCACCTTACATTTTTGTCACTTGACTTAAAAGAGGGGGAGGGTGCTAAATGAAGCGTTCATTTTATTTCTTAGTTTTTATATTGTTATGCCTAGTGGGTACTGGATGTGCAAAGGATAACGAAGGAGAGAAATTAGAATATAACGGGAGAGCACTCGTAATTGGAGTTGTTGGTGAAAAGCCGAAAGATACGTTTAGAAATATAAAATTTGAAAGTGTAAAGTTAGAAGAGATACAGAAGAAATCAGCAAAAGTTGATGGATTTCTAATAATGAAGGAGCACTTTCAAGAAGCTTCAAAAGAGCAGTATAAAGATTTATTTGCATCTTTAAAGAAACCAGTGTTTTTTATCGGTTTACAAGATAAATCATATTCAATTTTTATTACAAAAGGGATAGAGTATAACAGTGCACCAAAAGATGTAAATGCTATGTACGCGCAAGGTTTTGCAAATATTGGAAGTGGTGAAGGGCAACAATGGGGAGTAGGTTTATCGAATGGTGGAAATACAGAAGAAAGTATTCATAATATGTATATAGTAGTATTTCAAACCATTTCGGACTATTTAAGTCGATGATAAAGGAGCCTGTAAAAGGGCTTCTTATTTTTTAAATAAACGTTTGTTTAAGATATATGTTCGGTATAGAAAATCATGTTTTCCAACGGTGATATAGAAAAACATGAGATTAATCAAACGTTTGTTT
>NZ_JBALMG010000119.1:0-8911 GCF_036963225.1 Bacillus sp. JJ783
ACTTTAATTATTATTAATTTCAAGATTATGCATAAATATCATACTTTTATTATTATTCTATAAAATTTCGCACTTTTCTTTCATTTGACCCTTCATTTTTAATTTTGTATACTTCCCTCTAGTTATATATGTCCGTTACGGAACAATTTCATATAGATGGGAGGAATTTTTCATGCTTCGTTATTCTCTTTTAGTTTTATTAGGAGCGTGTAGTTATGGGGTTTTAGCTATTTTTGTTAAACTTGCATATGCAGAAGGATTTTCACTTGGAGAGGTAATTGGTAGCCAGTATTTGTTCGGTTGGATTATTTTACTTGCTATTACACTTCTATTTTCTAGACATCGTGTTCCACTAAAACAAATGTTAATTTTATTCGTCGCAGGTACGTCTGCAAGTTTTACTGGAATTTTTTATTACGCTTCTTTAAAAACTGTACCAGCTTCTATTGCAATTATACTTTTATTCCAATTCGTTTGGGTTGGAATTATTATTGAAGCAATTACAACGAAAACATTACCTTCAAGAGAAAAAGTTATTTCAGTAATCTTCTTACTTGCAGGTACATTTTTATCAAGTGGGTTATTAGAAACATCAGCTGGTGATTTCGATACGACTGGAATCATTTTAGGCTTATTATCTGCTATTACATTTGCAACATACATTTTCGTAAGTGGTAAAGTTGCCGTTGAAGTACCTTCGTTACCACGCGGTGTCCTTTTAATGGCTGGCGCTTTAACTTTAGTCATGATCGTATTCCCGCCAACATTTATTTTTAACGGAGCAATTTCTCAAGGCCTTTGGAAATACGGCTTAGGATTAGGAATATTTAGTATCGTTATTCCGTCCATTGCCTTTACAATCGGTATTCCAAAAATCGGATCTGGCTTAGCAACTATTCTTGGTGCAGCAGAACTGCCAGTTACAACAATTATGTCTGTATTCGTTTTAAAAGAAGCTGTACTATCTTCACAATGGGTCGGTGTATCACTTATTTTAATCGGTATTGCAATCCCGCAAATTGCATATGCAATGCGTGGACGTTATAAAAAACAGCATACTCATAAAAAAGTTGCAGCATAAACGAGAGAGGATTTTCATTTGAAAATCCTCTCTTTTATTATTGTGTTATATAATGAATACAAATATTTCACTTAAGAAAGAGGGGATAATAAGTGGCATCCATTCCAAATCAATTAACAGAAAAACTTATTTCTATTCGTCGCCATTTACACGAATACCCAGAACTATCGTACGAAGAATTTGAAACAACAAAAGCAATAAAAAATTGGTTAAAAGAAGCTAATATTACTATTATTGATTCCAGTTTAGAAACAGGAATTATCGCTGAAATTTCTGGTAATAAAAACGGACCGGTGGTAGCGCTTCGTGCTGATATCGATGCCCTTCCTATCCAAGAAGAAACAGACCTTCCATACACTTCAAAAATACAAGGTAAAATGCATGCTTGTGGGCATGATTTTCATACAGCTGCTATATTGGGTGCGGCTTACTTATTAAAAGAAAAAGAAGCTTCTCTTAACGGAACTGTGCGTTTTATATTCCAAGCTGCTGAAGAAAGTGGAAACGGAGCATGTAAAGTTGTTGAAGCTGGACATTTAAAGAATGTGCAAGCCGTTTTTGGTATGCATAATAAGCCCGATTTACCAGTAGGTACAATCGGTATTAAAGACGGTCCACTAATGGCTGGAGTAGATCGATTTGAAATTGAAATTCATGGTGTTGGAACACATGCAGCTGTGCCTGATGCCGGCGTCGATCCTATCGTTGCATCATCTCAAATCGTTATGGCACTTCAAACAATTGTAAGCCGAAATATTAGTTCTTCTCATAACGCTGTCGTAAGTGTAACAAACATTCATTCAGGGAATACGTGGAACGTTATTCCCGAAAAAGCAATATTAGAAGGAACTGTCCGTACATTCCAAGCTAAAACACGTGAAAAGATTCCGGCATTAATGGAACGTATCATTAAAGGCATTTCTGATGCACTAGGTGTAAAAACAGAATTTCGATTTTACCCAGGTCCTCCTGCTGTTCAAAACGATAAAGTACTCACTGATTTTTCTATTCAGATTGCAGAGAAAATGAATCTAAACGTTATCTCTCCTACACCATCAATGGCAGGAGAAGACTTTTCTTTTTACCAACAAGAAATACCAGGTTCATTCGTCTTTATGGGAACAAGCGGTACACATGAATGGCATCATCCAGCTTTTACAGTAGATGAAGAAGCATTACCTATTAGCGCGGAGTATTTCGCCTTATTAGCCGAAGAAGCTATTCATCAATTATCACAAACAAAAAGCCGTTAAGTTACCCTTAACGGCTTTTGCTTATGCTGTTAAATCTCGTTTTATAAATACAGTATAGGACACCCCTAAAAATACAGCTAAGTATAGAAGAAGCATACAAGAAGCGAATGGGAATGTTACTCCATCAATAAAGCTCCCGCCCTTTGAAAGCCCATATAAATCTGTATTCGCTGGTAATAAATATTTCGCCCATTCATATCTTGCTGCCGGAATTAGCGCTATTCCCCCTGATAATGCAAGAAATAGAGAAATCCCGATTGCACCTCCGCTCGATCTCGTTAAAACAGAAATCATAAATGCAAATGCAGCATACACCAGAGTTGGTAGCCACGATAAAATATAATATTTACTTGCTTCTACGAAAATATTTTGTTTTATTATATTTCCGTTTTGAACGACAAATTCAGTCCAAGCTGGTTGTTGGAATTTATAAATAATTAGCCCACATAATACGGAAAAAATCATATTAAATATAAATAATAATGCCGAAAATATAACGATTGCCAAAAACTTAGATGTTAAAATTTTAAATCGACTCGCCGGACGAATCGTTAAAAATTTATATGTTCCCCAGCTATATTCATTCGCAAAAATTGTACTCGCATATACGAGAATAAACGGAAGTAAAATAGGAAAAACAATAAAACCAGTATCTCTCATGAAAGAAAGTGGAGAACTACTTGCTGGCGCTGTATTCGTATCTAAATGCTTCATTTTAAGCTGGTATTCCTTTACAAGCTCGTCTCCTGACTTTTCTGTTAAAATATCCTCTTTTTTCATGCCGAGCTTTTTCTCAATTTCTACAGTGCGTTCTGTATAATCCGCTTTCCACCCTTTTGTTTCTGGCTCTAAATACTTTACCGTAACCCATCCTAACCCAATAATTAATACCGCAATAGCTGCAAAAGGAATAATCGTTCGCTTTCGCTTAAATATTTTATACAGCTCGTTATAAACTAAATTAAACAATATCTTTTCCCCCTGTTAATTCTAAAAACTGCTCTTCTAGCGTTTTTCTTTCTTCATATACACGATAAACTTGAATATTTTTCTCCATCAATGTACGAAGAATATTTGGAATTTCTTCATCTTTCACGTTTATAATTAATTCGTTTTCTTTTACTAAAACATCGTATTCTAAAACCTCTGCCGCTTTATTCGCATCATCTACACGGATATGTATTTCTTCTGTTTCTTCCTTTTGATCATTTTGAATATTTTGTGTTGCGACATATTCTCCGTGCTGAATAATAATAACCCTGTCACACATTAATTCAACTTCTGAGAGTAAGTGACTAGAGACAAGAACAGCTTTCCCTTGTTCATGTGCAATTTTCTTTATGTACATCCGCATTTCATGTATACCACTAGGATCTAATCCGTTCGTTGGTTCGTCTAGTATTAATACATCTGGATTATGTATAAGTGCCTGAGCAATTCCTAAACGTTGTCTCATACCGAGTGAATATGCTTTTACTTTACGGTCAATCACTTGTCCCATTCCTAATAGTCGCACAACTTCATCGATACGCTCTTCAGTTACATTTCCATTCATTCGTCCGAAATATGTTAAATTTTCATAGCCACTTAAGAAAGGATAGAATTCTGGTGTCTCAATTACAGCGCCAATTTTCGCAGCAGTTTTTTCAAATTGCTGTTTTACAGATTGACCATCAATCCATACTTCTCCTTCTGTCATACGAATCATTCCGACCATCATTCGCATTAATGTCGTTTTTCCAGCACCATTTGGTCCTAATAAGCCAACTACTTCACCTTTTTTCACTTCAAAACTAATATTTTCTACTAACGTCTTTGAACCAATTCGCTTTGTTAATCGATCAACTTTTACGATTGCTTGCTCATTTATCATTCCATACAACCTTTCTTCTTAACTCTTTTTTTCAGTTCTTCCCACTGTATCATGATTAATAACATGTGTAAAATGAAGAAAAAGCCATGATTTCTCATGCCTTTTTCCTTGTTTCATATGACTTTTCACCCTTTAACCTTTGTATAAACCTACAACATTGCCACATTGATATTATAATGACGGTTATCATAACAACTGCTGTTACCATTATCGCATACGTCGTAATCGGTGCATTTGTTACTCCTTGGATTCCTACTGCTTTCATAAAAATAATAATAAATAATTTCAAAAATAACATACCATGAATTAATCCGAAAACGAAAGCTCCTCCGTAAATTAATAATTGCTCATGACACAATAAACATAACATTTCCTTTCTCGTCATATTCACTACTTCGTACGATTTAAACTCCTCTCTTCTTACCTGTAAAAAAGAGGCTGTCATTTTATAAGTAATGAAAATACATACAAAAACTACAAATAGAAACATAGCATAAAACCACTTTACAAATATAAGTGTATATCCCGCTTTATTTATTACAACTTCATTGAATCGGAATGATATCATAAAAAAACAAATCATTGTATTCATAGCAATCCACGTAAATTGTTTTAACCTTTTGGTAGCAAATGTTTGTATATTTTTTCTCGCTAACCGACATAAAGACATAGATCCCTTCCCCTACCTTACTTCATAACATACGCATTCTATACTACTAGTGTATAAAAATATGACATTTTAAACATCGCACTTCAATCGGAATCTTTACTAAGCCTTTAGTCCTAGAAATAAAACTATTTACATACTATTATTACAAAAAAAGGGAGGGGTTATATGCGTGTAAAATTACTGTTTATTCTTTCTTTGTTACTTTTCACTAGTTGTAGCCCACTAAAAAACAACGAAGATGCCACTGTTAAACCATACAAGTTAACAAAAGAACAATCTGATATTTTACAAATGACTCCTATACAAGAAGGAAATAGAATGTTTTATGATGTTACAGTCAAGAATAATAAAGATGAACTACATGCTACGATTGAATATTATCAAAATGGTAAAAAAGTGAAAGAGATTGCTAACATAGCTTCATCACATTTTTCAGAAAAGAAAATAAGGCTTTCTTTCATACCACCATATTTCCAATTTGATAAAGATGTACAAGAAAAAGGTCAATGGTACATTAATATCGAGGGTGGTTCAACACTTGTTCCTGCAGTAGCTCCTCCAAGCATAAATAGCTCTGCAACCACTACAATTCAATCTACTAAAAACGTAAAATACAATCAAAAAACGATTTTAGCCGCTGTAATAAAAACAAGTAAAGATACTTTAACTGTTCCTACAATTGATGAAGAACCAGGCATTGAGTTACTCTTAAAAGAAAACGAACACGTTTATCTATTTAGTATCGAGCTAAAAAAAGAACAATAAAGAGGAAAGGCAACTCAAATGCCTTTCCTCTTTATTTTTTAACAAGGTGTACTTATATATATAAATTAAATCGCTTTTTCGTCACGATGACTACTCGTCCTTCTCATCTCCTATTTCTATTCGTTTCTTCTCTCTTGCAATTTTCAAAAACTCTAACAACTCTGGATTGTTATTCATTTTTTTATAAGCCACTGACATTTCTGCAACAAAATTAGAATCACATAACTCTTTATATACAACTTCTGTTTTATACAATTTATTTGCGGATACAGGTATTACTGTAATTCCAATACCTGCTGCTACAAGCCCCATGACAGTTTGATACTCCGTTGCTTCTTGTACAATATGCGGACTAAAACCTACATCGCGGCAAAGCGATAAAATTGTATCGTATAACGCTGGCCATACTGGTCTCGTAATAAATACGAAAGGTTCATCCCTTAAATCTTCGATATGTATTTCGTCCTTTTCAGCAAGTGGATGTGCCTTCGGTAAACATAACGTACACGAAAGTTTTTGAATTGGTTCTAACTCAAGTAATTGCGTTGGAATTGGCGGACGTAAAAATCCAATATCAATTCGATTATCATGAAGTGCATGCACCTGATCCGGTGTTGACAATTCATGTAATGCAACAGACACTCTTGGAAATTTCTTTCTATACTCCCTGACGATTGACGGTAAAATATCATAAATCGCCGCACCTACAAAACCAATTGAAAGTGATCCCACTTCTCCCCTTTGAGCACTTTGTGCGACTTCTACTGCTTTTTCAATTTGTTCAAACGCTTTTTTTACTTCTTTTAAAAACATTTCTCCCGCTTCTGTTAATTCAACCTTTCTCTTCGTTCTTGAAAATAACATAACTCCCATTTCTTTTTCTAATTGCTGAATTTGTTGACTAAGCGGTGGTTGTGTCATTTGTAGACGAGCAGCCGCTCGTCCAAAGTGCAATTCCTCTGCCACTACAACAAAATATTGCAAATGCCGTAATTCCATTTTGGACACCCTTTTCATTTTCGATTAATACATCTAATATATTAATAACATATAATTTATATATTAGACAAATATTTCGAATGAACGTATAGTAGAAATTGCGAATTATTTTTTACAATTTTTATGTAAAAAAACAAAAAGGTGGTTACTGTATGAAATGGTGGAAGTTAAGCGGACAAATTTTATTATTATTTTGTTTCGCTTGGACAGGTGAATGGATTTCAAAACAGGCACACCTCCCAGTTCCAGGAAGTATAATCGGTATTTTTTTATTATTAATCTCATTAAAATTTAACATAGTGAAAAAAGAATGGATACAAGACGGTGCAGACTTTTTATTAAAAGAACTTATTTTATTTTTCATCCCTTCTGCAGTCGCTGTCATTCGTTACAAAGATACATTATCACAATATGGAATCGATCTCATTTTAATTATCGTGATTAGTACACTTTGTGTCACTCTCGTAACAGGACTTTTAACAGAATTGCTATTAAAGCGGAAAGGATCCACACAATGATCGGCTTTCTTTGTTTACTATTAACACTATTCACATATTGGGTATCTAAAAAAATGTATCAACGCTGGAATTGGAGCTTACTTTCTCCCCTTCTTGTATGCCCAATCATTTTAATTGCTTTACTACTCGGATTAGATACACCATACGAAACCTACGAATCTGGTAGTCATTGGCTAACAGATTTATTGAAACCTGCAACGGTTGCTTTCGCATGGCCAATCTATAAACACTTTAATTTATTAAAAAAACATGGAACGGCCATTTTAATTAATGTCATTGTTGGTTCATTTCTATCGGTTATTACTTCCGCACTATTAGCTGATTTTTTTCAAATTGACTCTACAATAGAACAAAGTTTAGCACCGCACATTGTAACAACCCCTATTGCAATGGCTATTTCAGAAATGATTGGCGGCATGTCACAATTAACAGCCGTTTTCGTCGTATTAACTGCCTTAACTGGAGCATTACTCGGTCCTACGCTCATACGCATATGCCGTATTAAAACAGCGCTCGCAAAAGGGATAATGCTAGGTACTAGCGCGAATGGAACCGGAACATCAAAAGCATTTGAAATCGGTCCTGTAGAAGGTACAATTGCAAGTTTATCAATGCTTTTAACAGCTGGAGCTAGTTTAGTTATCGTTCCGCTTTTCTTATCTTGGATACAATAAAAAAGAAAGTATTTAAACACTTTCTTTTTTATTTGTATATTTATATAATAGCTCATATTCTTCTGGAAACGATAAAGATAATTTTTTCACTTCATCTATTCCTTTCCAGTCTATTTCATGTATTAACTCATCAGGGTCTTGTATTTTCATGTTACCACCTATTAACTTCACAACATAGTAATACACATGAACTGGTACCCCATATGTTATCCCCTTTTTTTCACATAGCTTGTCTATAACTTCCACTTCATAACCCGTTTCTTCCCATATTTCACGAACACAACACTCTTCAAGCTCTTCTCCCTCTTCTTGTCCTCCGCTCGGCACAGACCATCGCTTCTCCTCATTTACTTTTCCTTGTAATACCATTAGAAACTCATTCTTTTCATTCATACATATAGCTGCCGTACCAATCCATCTTTTCATCCTATCTCCCCCCATACTAACTTTCTATCTTTCTATCTTTCTTTATATTTATCCTTGAAAAAAGAGGAAAAAAGTAAAACGATGACGAAAGATTACATCAACTTCATGAGCAGTCCCTTCTTAGAAATTCAAACCGAAAGGGTGAAATTATGATTTCTAAATATGTTGTGGAATGTATTTTTTGTGAAGAAAACCGAAAACCTCGACAAGCAATTGTCACAGTGCCTGCTACTTCTCAGCTACTAGCCATTCAAAAAGTACGGGCTGAATGTAAACGCCGCTTTGGAAAAACTTTATTATTGCAAACAGAAATTAAAGAAGAATTACTCTTTGAACAAAAAGAAAGCTGACCATAAATTGGCCAGCTTTCTTATCCGATCATATTTTCACATGAAGATTAGGGGCATCCTCTTTAAGGATCGGGATTTACCCATTATGTGCGTTCCATAATGGTCATCGAACAATATATTTCTATACAATAAACTATTGAATAGAATAGAATAGGGCAAAACTTGTTCGCATTTTTAGAAAAGGGATAGGGATATAATTCAAGTAATACTTCGAATACTCGAACTTTACACTCATTATATTAAAGCAAATCTTTTTATATGGGAAATATGAATTACTTACATAATTCATTCGTAAAATATAT
>NZ_JBALMG010000119.1:8953-37092 GCF_036963225.1 Bacillus sp. JJ783
ACTCTACTAACAACATACACTCAGCTAGTATCGGTGTCATAATCATTGCCACATATTCCCCCTCCAATTATCTATCATATGCGCACTTCTATACAAACAAAAAGCACCCTAAATGGATGCTCTTTCTACTTTTCTATATTGATACTATGTACTTACTCTTGATTAATCAAAATAACAGCCGGACCAGAAACAACTACTCCGGCCACTTCTATCTTTTCAAATTCCATCACTGTAATAGATATAACCCCTTCTCTTTCCATCAATTCCTTACTCAGGACATCAGTCGGTATCGCTTTCACCGCCCTACCTCCTTTTCATTTTATACAAAATTATAAAAAACTACCCAATACCTCTAAATATATGCATCACCTCCGCTTTCATTCCTTATTCCATTCAACAATTCATGCCCCTTCTAAAACAAATTAAACAATAAAAAAGAAGCTATAAAAGATATAGCTTCTTCCCTCAATATTTTAATCTCGTTGCACCTTATATTCTATTACTCTTCCATCTCTATCAAATTGCAATACAAGGCATTCACTATCTATAGAAATAAAACCACGTTCATTCCCAAGATAATACAAAGTAGTAATTCCCTTTTCCCAACTTCTTGTTTCCGTGGGGGCCCCTAACAATTTTGTAATTTCCTCGTTTGATTTCCCTATCATTTTATGTTCTTCCAATAAGTTATCTACCATATATACCCGTTTTTCTTTATAATTTAACCATCGATCCTGATTAAAATTTGAAGTGTATGCATTTATACTTAATTGTACGATGCACACTATTAATGGAATGAGCCCCACCATCATTACAGTAAACAGTTGTTTCTTACCCTTATTACGTTTTGCAGAAACATGCAAGCTAAACTTTTGAATAATAACTAATAGGACAAAAGGCATTACTACCAAAAAAATACTCATTACACTCAATGACACATGAACCATATCAATAACAAAAATAAACGTAATATACATTAATATATACAAACAAAAATAAATGTATAATATCCCCCTCAATATAGCGCTTTTACCTTTCTCCATTCATTCAACACCCCTACTTTATTTTTCACTTCGCAACATAATTCATCTGACCAATCATATCTCTAAGCTTTTGTAGTTCTCGTGCTGTATATATTACTTTACTTGTTAAAACTTCATTTCTGAAAAACGTTACAATTTGCTCTCTATCTTTAAATCTCGGCAATTCTTCATTAGAAAGATCAATAACTTCTTTTCCGCTTTCATTTTCAAAATATACAATCGGTTTTACTTTTTCCTTTACAATATCTACTTGCATTTCTTCCAAACAATTATATAAAGTTTGAGATAGTATTTTCGCTTTATATGCTGGATTCCCTTCATTTCTTACTTGCATAGTTAATGAAGTTCCCTCCGTAATAAATTCAAACGTCTCTTCTTTTTCCATTTCATGTTGATACTTACCAATTTCCTCCATCATAAATGAACATACACCAGCATTTTCTCTCGTTAAACCATGAATTAATGTCCCCGTCCATTCTTTCGTCTCAAGTAGATAAATGCCAGTTTTACATAAGATGAGGTGATGGATTCGATTATCATTTATGTCACGTTTATCTCTATATTTATTGCGTATCATAAAAACGTTCGGTATAATATGAAACTCTTCTTCTAGTATTATTCCTTGCTCAACGAAACCTCGCTTCATATAATGTAATGTTTCATGTGCATTCACTTCAGCACCATTTTTGGTATATTCTCGTAAATCCGCAATTAAATTTTGAAACATATGTATTTCATTACTATGCTTATCTTGTATTTCACTACGTTCTTTACTATGTTGAACAGCCAATTGATTTTTCATCATACGCATATTTTCAAGTTCTCTAGCTGTATTCACTTGTAAATCATTATATTTTTTCTGTTCCATATTCTTTAAAGTATCCTGTTGTTCTTTATGCTCTGTAATCGTAGCTGCAATCTCACTTTCATACGTTTCAATCGCTTGTTTTTTTTCAAACTCTACTTGCTGACTCTCTGATTCTAACTGTTTATTTTTATAAAACAGTACAAACACTACAGCTAATAATATTAAAATCCCACCTATTAGCACATACTCCATATTATTACTCCTTTATTTCATTTCCGATTATTTTTAAACATATATCAAATACATTATACTATGTTATCAATATATACTTTGTAAAAATTATATATTTTTCATAAAAAAGCACCTTAAGCAAAATACCACTTTATTGTCCACAAGAAATTTCATTGCATACTTCTACTACTTCAATGAATTAAAAACAGACCTTATAATTACAAGGCCTGTTGCAAACTCCCTTTATTTTGTAGTAAGTACATATTGTAGTAAAGTCCTTGTTCACTAAGCAATTCTTGATGTGTTCCTCTTTCTATGATTTCCCCTTCATGCATAACAAATATTTGATCCGCATCTTGGATTGTAGACAATCTGTGTGCAATCGCTATCGTTGTTCTACCTTTTCGCATTTGCTGCAATGCCGTTTGGATCGCCTCCTCTGTTTCTGTATCAATATTTGCCGTCGCTTCATCTAACACTAATACTTTCGGATTAGTTGCTATCGTTCTAGCAAAAGCAATTAATTGCCTTTGACCACTAGAAAACGCAGCTCCTCTTTCGACTACTTCTGTATCATATTTCTCTGGTAATTTTTCAATAAACGTATTCGCTTGCACAAATCGCGCTGCTTCTTCTATCTCTTCATCCGTTATCTCTTCATTATACATACGAATGTTTTGCTTTACATTTCCAGCAAATAAAAATGCATCTTGCAGCACAAGACCAATTTTCTTTCGAATTTCTTGTTCTTCAAACTTCTCTAAACCCACTCCGTCTATTACAATATTACCTGATTTAATATTGTAAAATCTCATTAATAAATTCATAATTGTACTCTTACCACTACCAGTGTGTCCAACGAAAGCAACCGTTTGCCCTGGCTTTACGTGAAAAGATACATTTTTTAAAACGTCACGCTTTCCATCATATGAAAAAGTAACATCTTTAAACTGAATTTCCCCGTTAACTACTCGTGGATTTTCACTCCCCATTTGAACAGGAGCTAAATCTTTATCGTCCATTAAATGAAATACACGCGATGATGAAACGAGCGCTTGTTGGAAGAAAGATAGTTTCATCATCATCTCATTTACCGGCTGGAAGAAACGATGAATATAATTAACGAAAGCATATAAAACCCCTACTTCAACAGGACTCTTTAAAGCGTCAATTCCAAATAAACCAAGAACTAACGCAATTGCTACAATATGAACAAGATCTGTTGCTGGACGTAAAAGTAATGCATCTAATTTCAATGTACGACGTCCAGCACTATAATGCTTGTTGTTCACTTCTTCAAACTCTTTTCTCATCCGCTTTTCTTGCCGGAACACTTGAACAATATTCATCCCTTGAATGGACTCATTTAACTTTGCATTTAATACACTCAGTTGATTACGTACCTCTAAATAAAAAGCTGCACTTTTCCGTCGATACAGCACCATAATCGCAAACATAATTGGAATTAATATGAGAGAGAATAGCGCTAATTTTACATCTAGTAAAAACATCGCTACTAAAATCCCCACTAAAAAGACTACATTTTTCACGAATGTTGATAGTACACTAACATAAAAATCCTTAATCGCTTCCGTATCATTCGTTATACGAGATACAAGTGTACCAATCGGCGTACGATCAAAGAAACTTAATGACAATTTTTGAACATGGTCATACACTTCAACTCGCATATCTTGAACAATCTTAAAAGCGATATTTTGAAAGTACAATAAGTCTAAATACGTAAATAATACTTTTAATAAGTGAGCAATAATATACACTACAAATAGAGTTACAAGTGCTGATTGTTCAAAGTTACGTGGTACTAAGTGTTCATCAAGAAATTGTTTAATTAAAAAAGGACCCATCATTTCAGTTACAGTTGCACCAACTAGAAATAAAAATGCTAATGCTAATAACCCTTTATATGGTCTCATATAAGAAAGCAATCTCCTTAAATCACTCCGCTTTTTCTCAGCCATCATACACCTCCTTTCTCTACCAACGCCTCTAACTGCTGGCTTTCATACATTTCTTTATACCAACCATTTTCGTTCATTAGTTGTTCATGTGTTCCTCGCTGCATAACCTTACCTTCATCAATAACAAGAATAAGATTTGCATGCTGAATCGCACTTAAACGGTGCGCAGTAATAATCGTCGTTTTTTCTGCTCTTTCTCGTTTCAATGCAGTTAATATAGTTTCTTCTGTTTTTGCATCTACAGCTGATAAACAATCATCTAAAATTAAAATTTCAGCATTCGTTAATAACGCACGTGCAATTGAAATCCGCTGTTTTTGGCCTCCTGATAGCGAAACCCCTCTTTCACCTACTACCGTGTCATATCCTTCCGAAAATTGAATAATATCATTATGAATACAAGCAATCTCCGCAGCCCTGCTAATTTCTTTATATGTAGCATCGGCCTTTCCAAAAGCAATGTTCTCCCCAATACTCGCTGAAAATAAAAAATGATCTTGCGGTACGTATGAAATTGCAGAGCGTACACCGTGAAGTGTTAAATCTCGAATATCCCGCTCACCAACTTTTAATTCACCATTAAAGTGGTCATACTCGCGAATTAAACATTTTAATAACGTCGTCTTCCCTGCACCGGTACGCCCGACAACTCCTAACGTTTCACCTTTTCTTAAATTAAAGTAAATATCTTTTAAGTTTAATAGTTCATTCTTTTTATAAGAAAACGAATCAACAGCAAACGAGACATCACCACTTGCTATAGCATGTATAGCATTTTCCTTATTCACTACATCCGAAGTTTGTGAAAGTATTTTCTCCACACGATCATACGAAGCACGTCCACGCTCCATAATATTAAATAGCCATCCAAAAGCTAACATTGGCCATACAAGAGTCCCTAAGTATGTTGTAAATGTTACCAATTCCCCTACAGTTAATTCACCCCGTACGACTAATAATGATCCGTAACAAATTGCGATTAAAAATGAAAATCCGACAATTAAGGAAATCGTTGGATCGAATAACGAGTCAATACGTGCAACTAACATATTTTTATGTACGACATCTTCCGATTTTTTCCGAAATGCTTGTAAATCCTCTTTCTCTTGTCCAAGTGAGCGAATTACCTTCATCCCACTCATACTTTCTTGTACTTTATCATTGATTTCAGAAAACGATTGCTGCGCTTTATGAAATCTTCTATGCAATAAAGTTCCATAATAATTTGTAGAAATAGCTACAATTGGCATCGGAATTAAACTTAATAACGTTAACTTCCAGCTAATTGTAAACCCCATCGCTACGAGTACACATCCTCCAACAGCTAATGAATCAACGAGTGTTAACACACCTGACCCAGCAGTTTGCTGAATCGCCTGAATATCATTTGTCGCATGTGCCATCAAATCGCCCGTACGACGTGATTGATAAAAGGATGGGCTCATCTTTGTAAAATGTTCATATAAATTCTTTCGCAATTGACGAGCTAGTTTTAAAGAAGATCCAAAAATCATAATACGCCATAAGTAACGTAATATATACATCGTCATTCCTACAACTACTAATAGAATAACCCAGTTCAACAATTTTTCAGACGTTAATGTTCCATTATTAATTTCATCTACTACAATTCCTAGTACCCTTGGCGCTACAAGTTCAAGAAGCGCGACACCAAATAACATAATAATTCCAATTATGTACGCTCGTTTTTCTTGTTTAAAAAACCAAGCTAAATTAAAAAATACTTTCATATTTATCCTCCTCCCTTAAAATGAGCGATATTTTCAGTTTATCAAAAATACAGAATTTTTAAAAGTTTTAAATATCTTTTATATCCAAAAGAAAAGGGCACTCGGTAAGAGTGCCCTTTGGCGCTTATTTTGTTTGTTGCTTATTCATCGCGCTCATCATTTGATTGATTTTCTTTTGGGAAGGTTTTTGTCCCATTTGCATCATCATCATTTTTAACATTTGTTCGTTAATTGGTGGATTTTTTTGTAAGTAATTCATCATATATTTGCGGGCAATGAAAAATCCTAACGCCACGCCTGCTACTAGTGCTACTACGCCCACTAGAATACCTAACCACATTGGCATATCTTTTCCTCCTTCATGTTGTCTACCTTACAGTGTACTAAAACCTTTTCAATAAGACAAGATACTATTCGACATTTTTTACACATATGTTCGTACTTGTTTGAGAGGATTTAACCATCCGTACTTTTTATTTTCATAATCCATCGCTAAAAATGTTAACTCACACTTTCTAAGCACCTCAAAGAAGGTTGTTTCCATGGATACATTTCCAGAAGTATTCATTCGAATATATTGTGGTTTCACCATTATTTCGCCATATTCGGCTCCTGTATAGAGCGTATGAGTATGATGTGTTCTTTCATATTTGCCAAGAACATGCAAAGCTTGTTCTAATTTATGCTGAAGTTTCATTACTTGTAATGGCATCGTAATATACGTCATTTGTTTATATAATACTTTCTTCTCCGAAAGGGACCCAGATTCTGAAAATCGAGCAAATAAATCAAAAAACAAATATTCACGACCAAAGTAAGCTTTCGCAATATCCTCTTGAATTAAATACAATTCATACGTTTTCATTTTTTCCCCTCCCGATCTGGACAACCTTTTCCCTACATTATATAAGAAAAAATTTGCAATGATTGTCTGACTACGGAGAGAGAAAAAACTTTTCCTGTCGAAAAAACTCAATTACATAGAAAAATCTCCCCATGCTGGAGAGATTTTTCTAAAATCATTAAAGCATTTCTTTTACTTTGCGAACAACGTTCTCTACAGTAAATCCATACTCTTCCATAATCTTCTCACCAGGAGCAGAAGCACCGAATGTGTCGATACCTAGTACATCTCCATCAAGACCTACGTAACGGTGCCATCCGAATGTAGCACCCATTTCAATTGCGAAACGTTTCGTTACTGCTTTTGGTAGTACAGATTCTTTGTACTCAGCAGTTTGAGCTTCAAAGCGATCCATAGATGGCATGCTAACAACAGCTGCATCAACGCCGTCTGCTGCTAAAGCTTTTTGCGCTTCGATTGCTAAACTTACTTCAGATCCAGTTGCAAGTAGGATTACATCAGCCGTTTCTTTCTTGCTTGCAGAAACTACATATGCACCTTTTGCTACTTTTTCATAAGTATCGTCTTTTGCACCTTCTAATGTCGGAAGATCTTGACGAGTTAACACTAATGCAGTTGGTGTTTTTGTAGATTCTAAAGCTAATCTCCAAGCTGCAACAGATTCGTTACCGTCAGCTGGACGAATAACAGAAACATTTGGCATTGCACGAAGTGCTGCTAATTGTTCAACCGGCTCATGCGTTGGACCATCTTCACCAACAGCGATACTGTCGTGTGTGAATACATACGTTACAGGCAATTGCATTAATGCTGCAAGACGAATTGCTGGACGTAAGTAGTCAGAGAATACGAAGAACGTACCACCGTAAGTTTTTAAACCGCCATGTAGTGCAATACCGTTCATTGCTGCACCCATCGCAAACTCACGAACACCGTACCAAATGTTTTTACCGCTGTAATCAGCTCTTGTGAAGTCTTTTTCGTTATTCATGTATGTTTTGTTAGAACCAGCAAGGTCAGCTGATCCACCAAAGAATGATGGTACAGACTCTGCAATAGCATTAATTACAGCACCTGAAGAATTACGTGTTGCTGCTTTTGATCCTAATTCATAAGTTGGTAAGCTTTGTTCCCAACCTTCTGGAAGAAGACCATTCATTGCTGCTTGCAGCTCGTTTGCTAATTCTGGATATGCTTGTGCATATTCACCGAGCATCGTGTTCCATGCAGCTTGTGCAGTCTCACCAGCATCTTGTACTGTTTTACGGAAGTTGTCATATACTTCTTCTGCTACATGGAAATCTTGTTCAGCAGTCCAAGCATATGCTTCTTTCGTTAATTTTGTTTCGTCTACACCAAGTGGAGAACCGTGTGAAGCTGATTTTCCTGATTTGTTTGGAGAACCGAAACCAATTGTCGTTCTTACTTCAATTAGCGTTGGGCGTTTTTCGTCAGCTTTTGCTTCTTCAATTGCTTTTGCAATTGCTTCAATATCGTTTCCATCCTCAACACGGATTACTTGCCAGCCGTATGCTTTGTAACGATCTTCTACACTTTCAGAGAATGAGCGGTTTAAATCGCCATCTAATGAAATATCGTTTGAATCGTAAAGCACAACAAGACGACCTAATTGTAAATGAGCAGCTAATGAAGATGCTTCAGCAGAAACGCCTTCCATTAAATCGCCATCACCACAAATAGCGTATGTATGATGATCTACTACATTGTACGCATCACGGTTATACTTTGCTGCTAAATGTCTTTCAGCCATCGCCATACCAACAGCTGTTGCAATACCTTGTCCAAGTGGACCAGTTGTTGCGTCTACACCTGCTGTGTGACCATACTCAGGATGTCCTGGAGTTTTGCTTCCCCATTGACGGAAGTTCTTTAAGTCATCCATTGTTAAGTCATAACCAGATAGATGAAGTAGGCTGTATAGTAACATTGAACCATGACCTGCAGATAATACGAAACGATCGCGGTTAAACCACGTTGGGTTATTTGGATTGTGTTTCATAAATTGAGTCCATAATGTATAAGCCATTGGTGCTGCACCCATTGGCATTCCTGGGTGACCAGAGTTTGCTTTTTCAATCGCATCAATGGATAATGTGCGAATCGTGTTGATAGAAAGTTGTTCGATTGAATGTGACATGCTATTCTTCCCTTCGCGTATGTTAGTAAACGTTTTATACATTTATATGATAGCTTCCCACGCAAGATTATACAACATGTATCGACAAATATGTTGATATTTTTTTGGTTTTTCATAAAAAAATCAATGATTTCGGGAATGTATGGGTATTCAATATGACATACTTTTTCATTGTTTTTATTTTAAAAAGAAAGGGAATTATCTGTATATTTATTCATCATTTTCAAATTCCATAATGCAAAATATATCCTTCCCCATTTTTCACTCTGCAAAGCAAACGAATAAAAGAATTTAAATCTTGGCATAATTTATCTCGATCAAATACGTATCTTTCATATTCTCCATCCGTATTATTATCATTTCCCCATTGAAACTGCCCTGTCAGTTCGATTGTTTCTGGCGCTAGAGAAAACATGTTAACTAGCGAACAAAGTAACTGTTCTGCTATCACTGCCCCCTGCTGTTCTATTTTCGTAATACCATAATAGTGAATTCCAAATCCTTCTGCTCTTTTCGCTGGATAATAGGTCGGAATCCAATGGGTAAAATCTAATAGATATACGATTAGCTCATCACTTAATACAACACACTCATCTATCGTTGCCTCTTCTTTATATAGAAAACAAAGTTCAATCCAATCTATACCTATAAAATCCAACCCTTTTTTTTCATTCGAAACAAATACAAACTCGTGCTGTAAAGCCAAATTATCCCCCCCTATTGCTCACATTTATTATTCTTATTATATAAAAAAGCACCTTTTATAGGTGCTTAAAATAAATTATACAATTTTCTTCCGTATCGAACTTGAAATGAAATCAATGATAATTACCATTAAAATAATACCCAATAAAATAATCCCAACACGAGACCAATTGCGTGAACTCAGTGCAAAAATTAGAGGCGTACCAATCCCGCCTGCTCCAATAACACCTAAAATAGCAGCGGATCGCACATTAATTTCGAACCTGTATAACGTATACGATAGAAAATCCGGTAATACTTGTGGTAATACTGCATACCAAAGTATTTGGAAGCGATTCGCACCTGTAGCTATTAACGCTTCCGTCGGTCCCTTATCTATATTTTCAATTCCTTCTGAATATAATTTCCCTAACATTCCGATAGAGTGTAATCCTAAAGCTAGAACTCCGGCAAAAGAGCCTGGTCCAACAGCTTTTATAAATAAAAGTGCCATAACTAATTCCGGAAATGTACGAACAAAACTAAGTACAAATTTCCCAGTTCCTGAAGTTAATTTTCCACTGCTCATATTCGTTGCCGCCCAAAAAGCGAATGGAACAGATAAAAAGGCAGAAATAAATGTACCTAATATCGCAATTGCCAACGTATCAATCAAACCATGTAATAAATCTTCACCATCTGGCAAAGATACATACGACCAATCTGGATTCAATACACCTGTCATAATTGCTTTTGTAATTTCTCCTGCCGTATCCTTTATTCCCTCTAACGGGACTCCTGAAAAAGCCCATACATAAATAAATGCAAGTGCTATAAAAATAAACCAGCGATACACACTCGGTTTCTTCGGTTTTGGTACGATTAACGTCGTTTTACTCATTATAATTTCTCCCGCAACAATGTACTTACATAATCAATTAACAATACAACAACAAGAGTATAAATAATAATAGAAGCAGTTTGTTGATATTGTAAAAATCCAAGTGTACGATCGTAATATAATCCAATACCACCCGCTCCTACTAAGCCTAGAACAGCTGCTGCACGCACATTCACCTCAAATGTATAAAGGACATAGGAGACAAAGTGCGCTTTTACTTGCGGAATTACCCCATAAACAATCCATTGCACCTTATTTGCTCCTACCGCTGTCATCGCTTCTAATGGACCTGGGTCAATTGATTCAATTGACTCATACAACAATTTCGCCACGAGTCCAATCGAGAAAAAAGTAAGCGCCAAAATACCTGGAAGTGGTCCTATTCCAAAAATAGCTACGAAAATTGCCGCTAATAATAAATCTGGTATTGTCCGGATAAAATTTAAAATCAATCGAGCTGGACTGTACAAAAATGCGCTAGTAAACACATTACTTGCCGCAAATAGTGCAATTGGAATAGCTAAAATCGCTCCTAAAGTCGTCCCAATAATTGCCATGCGTATTGTATCTAACATTGCTGTTGTAATAACTTGAAAATAGCTCCAATCTGGCGGCACCATCTCTTTCAGCAAATCCATCATATTAGGAAAACCAACTACTAGTTTTGCAAATGATGCGTCGACCTGCACACTACTTCCCCACAAAAGTAAAATAACTAGAATAGCCGTTAACATATGTTTCAATTTACTCGGCGGCTTCGGTATCGATTTCGAATATATCGTCACGTCATTCATTTAACTGCCACCTCTAATAATTCGCTTTTCTGAGCTACGTCCCCATAAATTCCAGCAAATTTTTCATCCGTTGCCTCTTCTACTGAACCATCAAAAACAATTTCGCCTGCATGTAATCCAATAATGCGTGTAGCATATTGCCTAGCTAAATCAATAGAATGTAAGTTTACAATTGTCGTAATGCCAAAATCTTCATTAATTTTTTTCAAATCATCTAGCACTTGCTTTGTTGTCAACGGATCTAACGATGCAACAGGTTCATCTGCCAATATGATTTTCGCTTCTTGCGCCAACGCTCTAGCAATCGATACACGTTGCTGTTGTCCTCCTGATAATTCATCAGCCCTCGCATATGCTTTTTCTAAAATATTCACTCTTTTTAACGATTGAAATGCAAGCTCCAAATCCTCTTTTGGAAATAGACCTAACGTTGTACGCAGTGTCGAATGATACCCAACACGTCCAGCTAATACATTCTTCAATACCGTTGACCGCTTTACAAGGTTAAAGCTTTGAAAAATCATACCAATATCTCGACGCATACGTCGTAACCCTTTTCCTTTTGCAGCAGTAATAGACTCACCTTCTATTATGATTTCACCTTTCGTAATCTCATGAAGGCGATTTACCGATCTGAGAAGTGTAGACTTTCCAGCCCCGGATAACCCTACCATTACAACAAACTCACCTTTTTGAATTTTCAAATTTATATTATTCAATCCTTTTGTACCATTCGGATACACTTTGGAGACATTTCGAAACTCTATCACACATCTTACCTACCTTCTATGTATTCAAAACGGCAAACTAACTGAAACTACACCCCTTCCAGTTAGCTGCCATTTTCATATGTATTATTGCGTTTTTACTTTCTTTCCGTATTCACGAACGATATCAAATTTACTATCATCAGATTTAACGTATCCTTCATGTGAGTATACTTCTTTAATGATTTTGTGCCCTTCCTCATTCTTTCCTATTTCAATGAAAGCGTCCTGTAATTTCTTACTCCACTCTGCATCTAAATCAGAACGTACCGAAATCGTATCGTTTGGAATTTTTTCCGTAAATTTCACTATTTTCGTTTGATCGAATATATTCGGATAATCTTTTTTCACAATATTACGAGCATCTTGGAATACAACAGATACATCTACATCACCATTTAAAAGAGCAATCAGCGACTGATCGTGACCTTTTAATGTAACAGGTTTCACATCCTTTAGCGGATCAATTCCCTCTTTTAACAATACAGCCGCAGGCCATACATACCCCGCTGATGACGTTACATCTTGATAACCAATTTTTTTACCTTTTAAATCTTTTACACTGTTAATATTTGAATCTTTCTTAACTACAAACTCAGATTTATAAAAGTCTACTAAATCCTTTGTAGGAGCTCCCGTTTCATCATCTACTCCAAAACGTTGTGCTTGTAAAATTACGTTTGCAGCCTTTTTCTCATGCGCTAGCACATACGCTGTTGGAGGTAAAAACCCTACATCTACTTGCTTAGACGCCATCGCTTCTACAATTGTATTGTAATTCGTTGAAATACTAACTTTTACCGGAATATTTAATTTATCACTTAATAACTTTTCCAATGGTTTTGCCTTTGCCTCTAACGTATCTGCATTTTGAGAAGGAACAAATTGAACATTTAAAGTCTTCGGTACATAACCTTTTTTCGTATCTTCAGTTTTACTTACACTTGATTCTTTCGTTCCACAACCACTTAATAATCCGGCCGCTAGTACAACTGTCGTACTCATTGCAAAAACTTTTTTCAACATATTAATGCCTCCAATTTTGTTGTTATAAAATTGCCTTCCGTAAACATGAAGAAATATATCACACATTTTCACGTATAATTGCTTATTTACAGAATCTTTACACATTCTATACATTCTCATTAAAATTCTCTTCATATATTTGATATGCTTAATTAGTAGATAACAATAGAAAAGGTGAATGATATTGAATCCAAATCAAATTGTAACTTTAAACATTTTATTAACAAGCGATATACATGGCACTGTTTATCCAATTCACTACCAAGATAACTCCCAAGCTGAAATTGGTTTAGCCAAAATTTCTACTCTTATAAAAAAAGAACGTTCCCAAAATACAAACGTTCTTTTAATTGATAACGGTGACTTCATACAAGGAACACCCTTTACTTATCATTACGCTACATATGAAGAAGATAAGAAAAATCCAATGTCTTTATTAGCGAACTATTTACGTTATGATGCTGCAGTTATTGGGAATCATGAATTTAATTATGGAATGGACATATTAAATAATGCTATTTCTACTGCAAACTTTCCGTATCTATCAGCAAATATTTTAGATAAAAACCGAAAAGAACCTTATTTCGGGAAACCATATATAATAAAACATATTGAATCAAATATAAAAATTGCTATTTTAGGGATGACAACGCATTACATTCCCAATTGGGAACAACCCCATCACATTCAAGATTTACAATTTGAAGATGCATTAGAAACAACAAAAAGGTGGGTTTCTTACATTCGCGAACACGAGAAACCCGATTTATTAGTCGTAGCCTACCATGGGGGATTTGAACGCGATTTACAAACTGGGGTACCGACTGAAGTTTTAACAGGTGAAAACCAAGGATATGCAATGTGCCATGAAATTGAAGGCATAGACATTTTACTAACAGGCCACCAACACCGGGAAATCGCTCACACCGTAATAAATGGTGTAACAATTTTACAGACTGGATGCAATGGACACTCCGTTGGAAAAGTAACAGTAACATTCGAAAAAACAGAAAAAAAATGGGTGAAAAAAGAGAGTTACTCACAATTATTGCCCGTACAAGGAATTGAGGCTGACCAAGATATTCTTTCCTTAGTTGCCGATTATGAAGAAAAAACACAAAATTGGCTCGATCAACCTATTGGCGTAATCTATGGGGACATGCAAATTTCAGATGCTATGCAAACTCGTTTGCAAGACCATCCCTTTATTGAATTCATAAATAAAATACAGATGGATATAGCTAATGTTTCAATTTCTTGCACAAGTTTGTTCCATAATACATCTCCAGGTTTCTCGAAACATGTAACAATGCGTGACATCGTTTCTAATTATATTTATCCAAATACATTAAAAGTAATTAGACTAACCGGAGCGGATATAAAAGATGCTCTCGAACTCTCTGCTTCTTATTTCACATTAAAAGCAGATGGATCCATCATCGTAACCCCTACCTACATAGAACCAAAGCCGCAACACTATAATTACGATATGTGGGAAGGGATTTCGTACGTATTAAACATTTCAAAACCAATTGGTGAGAGAGTAGAATCTTTACAGTATAAAGGTGCTCCCCTTAATATAAATGAAGAATATGACGTTGTTATGAATAATTATCGCGCAAGTGGCGGAGGGAACTTCTTTATGTTTCAAAATAAGCTAGTAGTAAAAGACATACCAACAGATATGTCTGAACTTATCGCTAACTATATATTGAAGCACAAAAGGATAGAAGCAACAGTCAATCACAACTGGAAAGTTATTAAATAACGAATTTAACAAATAAAAAAAGATGGGCTATGCCCATCTTTTAATTTAATTTTGCATTCTCTTGCTTTTTTAAAGCTTTTAATTTCGCCGGTGTAACATCCGTTCCTTCTTCGTTAACGACTTTAATTCCTTTTAATTCGTTTAACATATTTTGACGAAATCCTTTTAAATATTGTTCACGTAGCGATTGGCGCTCACGTTGTTCTTCTTCAGTTAAGCCTTCAGCTTTTGCTTTTTTCGCTAAGAAGTTAATGCGTTCAATGAGTTCTTGACTTGGCATCTCGAATCCCCCTTCTACTCAAAACTGATTATTATCATACAATAGTTAGTCCTCTTTATCAAGCAATTGCTTTGTATATTCTACATACCTTCGATGTACAGTTGCTTTTGAAACATCATGACCAAAACCACGAAGTGTTGCTGCAATTTCTTCAAAAGTTAATTCATTCCGGCGTAAACGTACAATTTCCTCAATTGGCACTTCTTTTTTCTCACGTCCTATACTTAAATGACGATTTTTCAAATTATTCTCTGGACGAAATCCTTTCTCTACCGCCCTTTGCATGCCACGTTTAATTTTTAAATTGTGGATCTTTCTTTGATACTCTTCAACAATCCCTATTATATTTAGCACCATCGAATCAGAATCTGAAAGCTGTAATTCACCACTATGCGTGTGCGTATAAACTTTTATCCCCTCTTTATGTAAACAATGCATTAATGCAATCTTTGCATTTCCTCTACCAAGACGCGTTTCATCTTGTATAAGTAGTACATCAACTTGTTCATCTCGAATTGTATCTAGCACTTCTAATATGCCATCACGTTCAATTGTATAACCGCTAGCCTGCTCCTCAATTACCTTTGTAACATCCATTTGATAGCGCTCAGCTAAATGCAATAATTCATCTTTTTGACGCAATAATGATGTTTCCTGTTCTTCTTTTGTTGTACTCACACGTGCATAAATAATTGCATTCATTTTGAACCCTTCTTTCTCACTATATCTTCCTTATAGTGTATCATAAATTTGCCTTTCGTTCGAACTTATGTTTGTAGAATGTTTTTTCGCATGTTATACTTAATAATAAGAAAAATGAAAGAAAACGAGGTGTTAGAAAACATGGAAAAGTTAACGAAACGCCAGCAAGACATTCTCGACTTTATTAAGTTAAAAGTACAAGAAAAAGGATATCCACCTTCCGTACGTGAAATTGGTCAAGCAGTCGGCCTTGCTTCTAGTTCTACAGTGCACGGACATTTATCACGACTAGAAGAAAAAGGATATATTCGACGCGACCCAACAAAACCACGCGCAATTGAAATTTTAGGTGACAACCGAATAGAAACACAGTCAGTTATTCAAGTTCCAATCGTCGGAAAAGTTACTGCCGGTTTACCGATTACAGCAGTCGAAAGTGTAGAAGATCACTTCCCACTTCCAGCAAGTATCGTTGCTGGAGCAGATCAAGTGTTTATGTTACGCATTTCTGGAGATAGCATGATTGAAGCTGGTATCTTTGATGGTGATTTAGTTGTTGTTCGCCAACAACAGTCTGCAAACAACGGTGAAATTGTAGTTGCTTTAACAGAAGATAACGAAGCAACTGTTAAACGTTTCTATAAAGAAAAAGATTATTTCCGTCTACAACCGGAAAACTCTTCACTAGAACCTATTATTTTAAAACAAGTGTCAGTTATCGGAAAAGTAATTGGCGTATATCGTGATTTACATTAAAAATAATAAAAAGAAGATAATTCCCTTATTTATATAGGTAATTATCTTCTTTTTATATTTTGATAGATTTCCGTTCATTCAAAAGAATGCGTTTCATTAATTATTAACGCGTTTCAATAGTAACATCTCCAGCAGCGGTTTTACCGCTAATCTTTTTACTACCATTACCAATCGTTATAGTTTTATTGTCTTCATTAAAAATTGTCACGTCTCCAGCAGCGGTTTGCCCAGTTATAACTGCATCTTGTGGTTTTTCCAATAAAGTAATATCTACCTCTCCAGCAGTTGAACTTGCCTCTAAATCATATTTAGAATCATGATCAATAATATCTATATCCCCACTAGCCGTTTTTGCTGTTACTTTCCCTATTACTTTTTTAAAATTCACCTCACCAGCTTTTGTAGACCCCTCCACACTCTTTGCTGTTACATGTTTCAAATCCACTTCTCCGGCGAGTGTTTCAACACTTACGCGGTCACTTTTCACATTACTTATTTCTATTTGTCCAGCGGATGAATTTACTTTTATCTCTTGATAAGAACGTTCTGGTACAAATATAGTCAATGTAGGCGTTTGAAATCCGAAATTGTAAAAGGAAAAATTAAATGAAACACCTTTTTCTATTTCCCCTATGACTTTTAATGTGTCACCATCTTCAGCAATACGAATCTCCTGTTTACTTACGTCTCCTGTTTGCTTTACATAAAAAGAGGAATCAGGAGATTTTTGGACAACAATATCTCCAGCATCTAACTTAACTTCCACATTTTTTAGCGTTTCGTTTTTAATAACTTCTTCCTTATTTCCTTTCTCTACAGTTTCTACTGCTTTCTTATATGTTTGTGAAATCCCTATTACTCCAATAATGATACAAGCGATAGCTACTAATAATATTTTTTTCATCATCTACTCCCCTTTTATCATTTTGAAGTTCCATACTACATAGCGTACACATAATCTTTTAAACCACTTCGTACTATAATAAGCTACAATACATAACAACAAACCTACTCCAACAAACGTTATACTAACGAAAAGATCCAACCATATAAAAGTACCCATAAATACTTTTACAATAACGAAAAATGGTGTCACTACACTAGCAATACCACCGACCCAAAAGGAAAATATAAAAGCTATAATTGCAATTAATGGGCCTAACACAATAATAAAATTAAACAAACTAAGTCCAACCGCTGCCAGGACAGCTCTTGTTACATTCGAAGTCGATGGATCTTTTTTCATCTCATCAAAGCGATACAAAGCAAGCAAGTCTTTCGCAATTACTTTCGGAGAACCAAGCCCCTTTATTATTTCTGATTCAGTTTTCCCCTCTTCCATCCCAAACTGAAAGTGCTCTTCATAATCAAATAAAATATCTTGTCGCTCTTCTTCTGGTAACTTTCTAAGATGACTTGATAATTCTTTAAGAAACTGTTCTTTACTCATCCCATTCCACCCCTTCAATAATTTCTTGAACACCTCTAGCAAAATCACGCCACTCAGTCACTAACAAATGAAGTTGCGTCTCCCCTTGCTCTGTTAGTTGATAATATTTACGGGGCGGTCCTTCCGTGGATTCTTTTAAATATGTTTGAAAATATTCCTCTTTCGTTAAACGACGTAATAGCGGATATACAGAACCTTCCGATATTAAAAATTTATTTGAAATTTGCTGAACAAGTTCATAACCATAACAATCCTTACGTTTTACAAGCGCCAATACACACAGTTCTAACACACCTTTTTTAAACTGAACGTTCAAGGACAATCCCCCTTTCTTATTTCAGTACTGTTCAATACACGGTACCTGTTATATCCATAATATACCACTCGGTACTATTTATTGCAAGGTACTAAATTATATTTATTCCCAAAATTTACAAAACACAAATATAAAAACCCGAATAAGATCTGCTGTAACTGACCATTATCCGGGCTATCATTCAACTCGAATTACAATAATACAAGATTTCATTCAATCTTTCTCCTCTAAGAACCAACTTCCATTTGTGACCCTAATAAATTTCGAAATACACCTTTTCTCTCTTTAGCCAATTGATTAAATTCACCTTTTTGAACAATTTCACCTTTTCCTAAAACAATAACTTGATCTGCATTACGGATCGTAGATAACCGATGCGCAATAACAACAATAGTCATCGTTCCTTTCAATCTTTCTATTGCTGATTGGATCTTTACCTCATTTTCAGTATCTAATGCACTCGTAGCTTCATCTAATACTAAAATGGATGGTTGTCTTAAAATAGCTCGAGCTAGTACAAGTCGTTGACGTTCACCACCTGAAAGTCTCACTCCACGATCTCCAATTAGAGTATCAAGCCCTTTTGGAAGTATTCGTACAAATTCAGCTGCCGCCGCAAAATCTAATGCAGTCCAAATTTGTTCTTCACTCGCATTCGGCTCAATCATCAATAAATTTTCTCTTATGCTTGCATTAAATAAGAAAGGATCTTGTGGCACATAACTAATAGCCCGTCTCAATGACAATAAATTTTCACTTGTAAGAGGGGTTCCATCTATTAATACTTGACCTTTCTCTGGTTGAATCAATCCCATTAAAACATCGATTAATGTACTCTTCCCAGCTCCCGAATGTCCCACAATAGCCGTCATACTATTGATTGGTATTTGCACATTAATATTTTGAAGTGCATACAAATGCTCCTTCTTATTATACCGAAAATAAATATCCTTACATTCAATACCCTGTTCTATACAAATCGGCTTTATATGTTTTTGCTGATGTATATCCTGCATTTCAATCGCTTCATTACATTCCTCTTGCAATTCCCACAATGACTTAAAAGCAGGAATACTTGCAGCCAGTTGTTCTAAATTTGATTGAATCGTCATGAATCTTGGCCATAGTCTGGAAAAAATGAGAATGATTAATAGTAACTGGGCAGTTTGCGCTTGAAACATATTTACTGATAATAATATAAAAAATGCAATTAATATAGCCATTGAAATTTTATAAAACAATTGAGAGTTTGACCTTATTCTCATATACTCCATTTGTTCGCTACTCATCTTTTTTGTTATATATTGTAACCAATCTAAACGTGATGCTTCCAAAGTATTGCTCTTTATATCTTTAATTCCATTGAAATGATCTGTTATACCAGAAAGATAGTCTTGTGCCAATTTTGAGGTCTTACCGCCTAGTATTCGTGCTTTTTTTATAAAAACACGAGAAGCTACCAAGAATAATAAGCCAAAGACCAAAACAAATATAGTTATGTGGGGAGATAATAAAAACGCAAGCCCTACCTGTATGAATGTAAACAAAATAGTAGCTAACAATTGTAAAATTAAATTAATCCCATAACTAACACGAGCTAATTCGGTAGTTAATATATTAATTAGATTTGTTTTCCTTTTCTCTAAAAAAAACCTCCACTTTGCTTTTAAAATCATACTATATGTTTCTATTCTTAACTTTCGTATAAAAACTTGTTGCGTTCTCGCATCCCTTAGCGTTATATTTCTTTGTAGTAAATTTTGACTTAACACTATAAATACATATATACCTAAAATAAAAATTAGACTTGTTGTTTTAGGAAAATCCTGCAAAAATCTATAGATAGGTGTAATGAAAGGAGTCTCCTCACCTATATTAATTATTCCAGTCATACTTATCATAGGAATTAATAAAATAATACCTATCCCTTCAAGTAAACTTATTAAAACCATACCAAATAAATTCACATACAGTATTTTTCCCGCTGAAGAATATAATTTCTTCATAAAATATATAATATGATTCATCGATGTTCCCCCTATAACAAAACCAGCTTCTTTGTTTTCCTCCAAAGACATAAAAGCGGACGTAAAGGAAAATATAAAAAATGAAGAAATTTAGGTAACGGTAATGTTTTTGCATCAATTGGATAAGGATATAGTTGGCTCATAATATATAAAATTTTTTGCTGATTAGACATTAGTGAAAATAAATATCGACTATGATAGATAAATACTTCTTCAGGGACAGGATCGGTATGCAAGTTTATCATTTGCTTGAAATAAAACAGTGCCTCTTGAGCTAACTGCTTTGAACGTTTTTTCGCTACTAATTCCATCATCCTTTCATCTAGTCGTACACCTAGCAATTGAGCTGCTAAAATTAATGCTTGTCCTCCTAAATGAAGTATTTGGTATTTTCTCATTAATTTATGAATCTCATTCCAGTTAAGATCTTGATTGACAATTTTTTTTATGTCTACTAACCAACGTAACCTGGACCAACCATGTCTGGCACCATGAGATACAAGAAATAAAAATAAGTCTTCCTTTCCTAACATATATACCGAATTACTCGTAAGTGTACTTTTTCTCTTTCGCTTCCAAAGCTCTTCAAACCCAGGTTCCTTACCCGGTCCGGGATTTAACCTCCAATGAATTTCAAGTTTGATCCGCCTTGTTGGATGGAAAAATGTTATATGGTGATGCCTCCATTTCCAATCACTTAATATCGTTTGAATATAATCATCTTTCACATATCCTTGCTCTAAAAGTAGTTTTTCTACTTTTTCTAAATTTTGAATAGGAATGAGAACGTCCAAATCACAAGATGTTCGTAAAGAAATATCTCCATATAAGTCCTGAGATAGTACAGGCCCTTTTAGAAACATCGTACGAATCTCATTTTCATTAAAAAATTTATTTATTCGTTCCATTTCAGCACTTAAATAAAGCATTTGAAATGTATTATTTCTATATTTTCTATTTAAATTTTGTACAACATGTGAAGGAATTCGTTCCTCATCTACCTGTTTAAGTTTTTGATAAATCACCGGATAAACACGATGATGCATGGCTTGCTCAAGAAATACCTCCCAATCAATATCCGAAAACCATTCATTACTGTAAATTTGCACTGTTTCGTCATCCTGTAACTTCAAAATTGCAAAAAGAAGTTTCAATTCCTTAGACATGAACTCTACATTAAGACCAAAATCTTTCTCCATTTTATTCTCCTTTAATAATGTCCTCACTTAGCCTCTTTGCAAATGATCCAACGACAGTAAATTTCTCCATTCCTTCTGATCCAGTAACATAAAAAGAACCGCTCCGTAACCATGCATGCGCAATTAATTCCCCATGACTATCCTTAGCAGTTCCTAAATAAAGAGTACTCTCAATGTGACGTTTTTCGAGCATTTTCATCCCAGCTATAGCTTTAACAAGACACTGACTTTCCCAAAAAGTATAACGACTCATAATAGAAATAGCTTCAGACACCTTCTTTAGTGTATCCCCGTGTGGCTGAATTTGGGCAACTGATGTTTCGTTCATGTAATCCCCTAAAGAAGGTGCAACTTTAGAAAAGGTAATACTTTTTAGTACACGCGCCCACCCTAAAAAAATAAAAGCCTCTAAAAATAAAAGCTTTGTTTCCATGTTCAGTGATAAAAATACCCTTAACCTTTTCACAATATTCATTAATCCCTTCCTAACAGCTCTCTTGAAATTACGAATTTATCTATTAGATTGATCTTTTATTTGAATTAAACCTTCTTGAAATAAACACTCTAAAAAGGAAAGAACTTGCTCTTCACAATCGCCCCGTTCAATGTTGTACTTTGACAACAATGTACTGACGAGTTCAGTAACCATAATTGGAGTTTTTATTAGTTCCCAAATTTCTCCCCCTGTTTCTCCCAAATTATAATATTTCCCTTTTTGAACATTTAGCATTACTTTTTCCCCATCCATATCACTCACAATATTCTCTTCACTTTGCACAATCTGACACTCTAGAGAAATTCTCTCTGTATACATCATCTATTACTCCTCCTCCGTGTATAGTTTTTAATATAATTGATACAAGTTCATGCGCTGTAAACCTATTATTTGGACGTTTCAAATGAAACATATCTACCTTGTTTATCACACTTGTAGAAGTAGTGAAATGCCACTCTGTCAATTTTAATTGCGTAATTAAAAACTTACGAAATGTGTGAAAGAACAATGTACGCAATCGTTCAAGTCCTTCAATTCGAATCAACTCAACACTCTCATCCTCTGTTTTCGTTAACTCAATAACACCAGCAAGAGGTAATGGTTCAGAGAAAAAATGAGATTGTACAGGCACAGCATACTTTGTTTCTCGCTCAAACAATGGATTATAACTTGCCGTTCCCATTCCAAAAGCATTCAAACTCTCCGCCCATAATTTTTGTTGCGGATAAGATGGAATCACAATTGGAGTCTTATCTGACGAAACTGTCACAGCAATTACATCATCACTCAAAATTTTGTATCCTTTACTTAAAAAAGCCGCTGCAAGAGTTGATTTACCTGCTCCTGAATCACCTACAAAGGCATAAACTTTCCCATCAATATTTATTGCACTACCATGTAATGGTAATATTCCCCTTTGGATTAGTAAGGCACCCATACAAGTTCCAAGTATATAAAGACGGATCTTATCTTCACAAGCGTCCTTCATTGGTGAAACAAATATTTGCTTTCCTCCTTGTATAGAAAATATAGCAGTATCAGGAATACGAATCATAACTACGTTTTTATCAACTACAAAGTTTTGTTTTGCGCTAGCAAGTTCACTCCACTTCTGAGATAAATCAGTTAATCGAATTACAATTTCTACATTCTCTTCTTGTTCATTGATTTGAGGTAATTCCGGCAATTTCATTTCACTCAACACTCTTAACCCAAAAACTTTATATACATTTTTATTTGTAGTTTCCATCAACTCTCTCACTCCAAATAGCTTTCAAAATTTTTATAAAAACCCCTTATACTTTTACTGTATAAGGGGATCACAATGTGTATCCTAATTGATAAATTAGCTATGGTGAACCATTTCGTCCTCATCCGGTTGAACACCATCAGGTATTTTAATACCCGGTCCAGCCATTGTCATATTGATATCAAGTACTTCCAATGTAGGAATTGTCCAATCTTTTTTCATTATGTCACCTCCCTTCAAATATTTTTTTTCATAAATCGATACACTATTAAACTACGCATTAAAATTCGAAAATCTAAATCAAATGCATATTCTGGATGAGGTTCTTCTTTAATCTTAGAAATCGCAGTTCTAATAACCTCTATATCCAGAAATTCTGAAATTATAGGATCCTTACTAAGCTGCTCAAGCTCTTCAATAAATTCACTCCATTGATGCGCCATACGGTAAACACCATCAGAACCTTGAACACCTCTAGTGAGCTGGTTCAACCTTACTTTATCAGGTAAGAAATTTTTTGTTGCTCTTCTAATTAGTGCCCGATCTAAACCATTTTGAACGTATTGCTCTTCTGGAACAGCTAAACAAAATTGAACAACCCGTAAATCATTCGTTGGATCGCGATCCCATAAAGAATAACGCAATGATAACTTGGATCCATATGCACCAGTTATGCTCCAATAATATAACTGTTCAAATTGCCTTTTTTTTATTTCATATGCATCTGTTATTGAGGTGCCTGTTACATCAATATTATGTTCTATAAGCTTATCGAACACATTCATTCTATTTGCAAATTCTGGATTAATAAATCTCGGGAAAACAATTTGATTTTTTGATGAAGATATTCGATTCAAAAACGGAAATGCCTTTTTTCTCACTACTGAAAATACTCGTGATTTCTTTACACCAATATTTCTACTATACGAATATAGTTCTTGCAAAAAGCGACGTAAATTCATCTTTTTCAAAAGCATAGCTTGATAGTCCACAGCTGGGCCCCATGACACCGTCCAGTTTCCTCTCTGTCCGTTTAAGAGTACTCCAATTCCTTGTAACCGTGCCTCCTCATAAATTCCCCTAAGCCAAAAAGTATTCTCGAAGAATTTATACGGCATCTCTAGAATTTCAAGCCACTCATCTATTTCTGATAGAGGACTTCTTCCTTCAAAATCCAAATAATGCTCCTTAATATTTCCTACATGCTGTACAGTCGATTGAATAAAAGGTCTTTCATCAGCTACTCTACTTCTATGCGTCCAATCTACAAAACCCTTTACTGGGACATAACTATATGTATGTAGACGTTTATTTGCTGCACTTAAATCTCGTGCAGCAAAGCTGGCTACAGAACCCGAATCAAGTCCTCCACTCAAATGAGCCCCTACTTGATGATGGGTACGTAAACGTGATCTTATCGCATTTTGATACACTTCCAAAAACGCTTCTTCATACTCTTCGTTTGATTTGAGTTGAAGCCTTTCTCCGGCGATTAGTGTATTGTATCTCGATAATTTCACCTTTCCATTTTTCACAGTAACAGAATGGGAAGGTGGAATTTGCTCAATAGTTTTATATACTGTTGAAGAAGGATCTATCGATTCAAAATTCACCGGGATGGCTAAAAATTCAGCAAGCCACTGCTCATTCAATTTTTTCTCAACATATGGTAGAGTAAATAACGGATTTATATTAGTGCAAAAAGCAAACTTTTCCTCACCACGATAAAAATAAAGGGTTCGGCTTCCCGAAAAATCTCTTGCTCCAAAAAGGGTTTGTTTTTTCTCATCCCAAATCATAAAGGCAAAATCGCCTACCAAATATTTTGGAGCCGCTTCCCCCCATTTCTGATAAGAGAGTAAAATCAACTCACTATCTGTCATGTTTTTTCTATCTCCATAATCCACTTGTAATTTTTCAAATAACTCATTACGATTATCAATAATAGCATCTGCTGTAATTGCCAGTTGCTTTTCATAATTATAAAAGGGTAATTGTTCACCAACAGATTCTGGTGTGATCCACTGTGCGTGACATCCCAGAAAGGCATTTTCTTTATGCCATATTTGAATATCATCAGCAGGGTACTTTTGTAAATAACTCATTAACTGTGTGCCATGCTGAATCGATATAGTTTCTTCATTAAAATGAATAATACCTGTTATAGCACTCATTTTCCCCACCCCTTATACAACGAGTTACTGCAAAGGTGCTTTTTTATTTAACACACCTTTTCTCCCTTGATTTAATTCTTTTTAAAGAACAAAAATACTCATTTCAACTCCCAATTAACCACACATCCTAATTCACCTATAAACTTAGGTATAGATACATTTAAATTATCATTTTATTACTTTCACGTCAATATATTAATGGAAATATACACCAAATCAACAACGTTAACATTCATTATAATGAACATTAATCCACTTGTTTCTCTGTGAATTATTCCATGTTATATAATATTTATAATAGCCTGAATAACTCTCCGTTGATCCTCATCCATCATATTGGACCCCGAAGGAAGACAAATCCCCTTTTCAAATAATCTTTTAGATACATCATTATCTTTCTGATGAGAATAATACTTACTTTCTTTAAAAAGTGGCTGCATATGTAGTGGCTTCCAAGTAGGACGTGCTTCAATATTCTCTTCTGCTAAGGTTGTCAATAATTTTTCAATAGAGATACCAGATTCCTTTTCATCAATCATCATAGTTGTAAGCCAACGATTCGAGCGAGTATTTTCTAATTCCGGCATAAAACAAAATCCCGGTATGTGAGATAACTCTTCATAGTACCGATTAAATATACGCCTTCTAGCACACACTCTATCTTCTAACACTTCTAATTGCCCTCTCCCAACACCAGCTAATATATTACTCATTCTATAATTGTAACCTATTTGACTATGCTGGTAATGAGGTGCTATATCTCTTGCTTGAGTTGCTAAAAACCTTGCTTTTTCTAACGCTTCTACATCATCAGATACGAGCATTCCACCACCTGAAGTTGTAATAATTTTATTTCCATTAAATGAATAAACACCAAACTTCCCGAATGTACCGCTTGCTTTTCCTTTATATGTAGATCCAAGAGATTCTGCTGCATCCTCGACTATAGGAACATTGTATTGATTACAAAGTGCAAGAATTTCATCTAGTTTAGCACTCTGACCATATAAATGAACAAGAATGATAGCCTTTGGTAATTTCCCTGCTTTATCAGCTTCATATAATGCATGTGCCAATGCATCCGGTGACATATTCCATGTTTCCGGTTCTGAGTCAATAAATACTGGTTCAGCTCCCAAATAAACAATTGGATTTGCACTCGCTACAAAAGTGAAACTGGAACAAAATACTGTATCTCCCTTTTGAATACCTAATAACCGCAAGGCTAAATGAATAGCAGCAGTACCTGAACTAACTGCAGTACCTCCCTTAACTCCTACAAAAGATGCAAGTTCTCTTTCAAATCCATCAACATTTGGGCCAAGAGGAGCGATCCAGTTGGTATCGAATGCATTTTGAATATATTTGTGTTCATTCCCACTCATGTGCGGAGAGGAAAGGTAAATTTTCTCCTTATTTTTTATCATCATTCTTCATCCCCTCCTTAATTTACTACATTAATAACCTTTGCCGGAATACCAACAGCAGTACAATTAGATGGAAAATCATTTATGACAACAGAACCTGCTCCAACGATAGACCACTTTCCAATTTTAACACCTGGGATCATAGTAGCTGAGGCACCTATATGTGCCCCTTCTTCTATAATGATAGAACCTGAAAGTGTAGCATGGGGTGAAATATGAACAAAATCATCGATTATATTGTCATGTTCAATGATGGAACCTGTATTAATAATAGTATGATTACCAATATTAGTATCAGCATTAACAACCACATTCGGCATAATTACTGTTCCGTTCCCTACATGAGCATAAGGACTTATAATTGCTGTTTTATGAATTAATGTAGCATACATCTCAATCGGTTGATTTAATATTCCGAAAATTCTTTTTCTGACTTTATTATTCCCTATGGCAATAACAAGCTTTATATCATTAAAATTGTTGATAATTTCCCATGCATCTTTAATTGCCCCAAAATAAAGGTTATCAATAATAGTTTTATCTGTATATAAATCATCTAAATAGCCAACTATTTCATATCCTTCATTTGATAAGATGATATCCTTCACTACCTTACTATGGCCACCATGCCCAATTATTAAAATTTTCATTTTCCCTCCAGTAAATCGCCCCATTGTTACATGCCCAACATGATTTATCCCTTCTGTTTTAAATACTTTTGTTATTGTAAGTACAATTATTTTCAAATCTAATAAAAAAGAACGATTCTCTACATACCATATATCTAATTCAAACTTTTCTTCCCAAGTAATCGAATTCCTCCCATTTATTTGTGCCCATCCCGTAATTCCTGGTTTTACATTATGCCTTTTAGCCTGTTTACTAGAATATAAGGGTAGGTATTCCATCAATAATGGTCTTGGACCTACTAAACTTAAGTCGCCTCTTACAACATTTATCAGCTGTGGTAACTCATCTAGACTATATTTTCTAAGAATTTCTCCAAAAGTAGTCATCCTATTTTCATCTGGAAGTAATTCCCCATTACTGCCCTTCTTATCTAACATAGTTCGAAACTTATAAAAATTAAACGGTTTTCCATGCAGTCCCGGACGCTGCTGTTTAAATAGCACAGGAGATCCTAATTTCAGCCTAACTAAGATTGCTACTACAAGAATAGGAAGCAAGCATACAAATAATAATAATAAAGAAATACATACATCAAAAATTCTTTTCATGTACTATCCTCCTTACTTATTTACGTTTAATACTCCTAACACTAAGT